>CAZFFD010000018.1:0-35268 GCA_964518035.1 uncultured Methanotrichaceae archaeon
TTGATGTTCTCCAGATCCACTCCTGAGTCGGGCTCATCCAGCATGACGAAATCAGGCTGCTGAGCCAGGAGCTGGACCATCTCGGAGCGCTTTACCTCGCCACCGGAAAAGCCACGGTTGACATCCCTCTCGGCAAACGCCTCGAAGTCCATCTTCTTTAGGATGGCCGTTGCATCGGCCTTGGGATTGATGATCTTGATGAGATCCTTAAGGCGCAGCCCCCGGATGGCCGGAGGGCGCTGAAAGGCCATACCTATCCCCAGACGTGCTCGCTCGTCCATGGACATGTGGGTTATATCCTTCCCTTTGAACATTATTCGTCCAGCGTCAACTGTATAGCGAGGAATTCCGGCGATGACATTCAATAGAGTTGTCTTGCCCGTGCCATTGGGTCCGAATAGGGCATGGGTCTCGCCCCGATTGATCCTTAGGTTGAAGTCTTTTAAAACCTGTTTACTGCCGATGCTGACCGACAGATCTTCAATCTCCAGCAGCCACATCACCTCCAATTATCTATGTCTCTCTGCTTAGGAAATATAATATCTTTTGCAGCAGCCAAAATCATGCAATGCGCCTAGGCTTAGATGAGACACGAGATAATCTTATGACCCAGAAGCATTGTGGAAATTTCGAAACATTGAAATACAGAGTATACAATCATCAATCGATATCATATGGATGGACTCCTTTATCTTGCTGCTATGGCGAGTTCCGTCTCTTACGGGACGACCACACGCAGATCACTCATTGGGGTTTTAGCGGGCGATCACATAAATATATAAGGCTCCAGCGGATTCTTTTCCATAAAAACGAAAAACTGCGGAAAAAGAGACACAAAGAGACCAACTCATGAACGATCCAACCCCAGAGAAACATAAGTCGATATTCATCAAAGATCCACGTGCCAGAGAAGCTGCGATGTACGTGGCCGCAGCAACATGTATTCTGGGGATGATAGCAATTGGCACCCTGGCGTTGAAGAGCCATTCAACCGATGAAGGATTTTCTGAGCTCTATTTTGACAATCCTGATAGCCTACCTCATGTGATATTCGTGGAAGAGGGGATCAACTTTTCTTTTAGCCTGGTATCCCATGAAAAAATGCCATTCACATACAGATTTAATGTAACATTTGATGGATCCCCAGTTAAAGCTGGAACTATCAGCCTCAATCCACAAGAGAGGCAAAAGATCAATGTCACATTGATGCCTAACGCCTCCAGCCTTGCATACTTTAAGACATCCAGAGTGGCCCAATTCCGTACGGAGCTGAACGATTCAAACACATCGATTCAGCTTAACGCCCCATGGACTCCTGAGAATTCCATGACATTCAACCCCCCTGGACCCAACTCCCTGAATATTCGGTCACTTAATGCCAGCGAGGCGATAATAGTTGGCAGTCCTGATTCGGTAAAAACCAGGGATTCCGATAACATGTCATCGTTCGGGTATATTCTGCAGAATGGGCGATATTCTACTAGCGAAGAAAATGGTCAAAAATACCTAGACTACAAATTCAGCGAAATTGAGTACCGATACAAATTCATGAATATTTCAGTTGGCGTTTCAGCACAAAATGAGCCATTAACAGGAGATTCAGATACACACATAATTGCTGATGCCAAACACAGGTACGAAATTCATTTTAGGGCTATCACTGTAGAGGACATACCTGAAAAATTTTTGAATAATGGTTGAATTATGACGCTCATATGGATCGATATCAAGAACTCGCATGAACCTGCTTTTTTCAAGTCGTTCATATCAAAATTCAGGGATCATGAGTTCGTGATCACATCTCGGAGGTATGCAGAGATACAAAAATTGCTGGATAAGTACCAGATGAAAAATAAGGTAATTGGAGCACACTATGGCGGAAATATGATCAACAAAATGTGCGGACTGGCGATTAGAGATCTATCATTATATCTCAAAGCACCTGCATTTGATGTATCTCTTAGCCATGGAAGCATTAATGCTATCCATGTGGCAAAAATGAGAAACAAACCCACAATAAGCTTTTATGATAACGAGAAGGCAGCTATCGGAAACAAGATCTCCTTTCGATTTGTGGACTACTTGATAACGCCTAGAGCACTTCCTATTGGCAATCTAATTGAACAGGGTGCGATAGAGGACCACATAATCCAATACGATGGCTTTAAGGAGGATATATATGAAGCGGATTTTATCCCAGATCCTGATTTTTTGAATTATCTGCCGTTTAATGATTTTATAACAATAAGGCCAGAGGCTTTGCAGGCTGCATATGTCAAAGAGAAAAATAGCATAGTTCCAGATCTGTTTAAAGCATTCATACGGGAAAATGTAAATATTTTATATCTTCCCAGATACAAGACTGACAGAGATTATGCAAAAGGCCTTGATGTCTTTATTCCAGATGGCCCCTTAAAAGGATTGGATGTCTGCTATTATTCTAAAGCAGTATTGACGGGCTCAGGAACCTTCGCCAGGGAAGCGGCTTGCATGGGAACTCCCGCAGTATCATTTTATCCAGAAGATCTACTGGCGGTGGATCAGAAGCTGATACACGATAACCTGATGCTCCATTCCAGGAACGCGACCGAGATTGTAGAATATGTCCTCGGCAAGAAGAAAAGGCGTCCAGATATATCGAGAAGCAAGAGAGTGCAAGGGGAAGTCTTTAAGATACTAGAAGAAATATTGGCCGAGGTCGATCGAAAAGAGAGGTACGGGTAATGAAGATCTGCGTAGTTGGAATGGGTTATATTGGCCTGCCGACATCATCTATCTTAGCAACACATGGATTTGAAGTCATTGGAGTGGAGATCAACAAAACCATCATAGATAGTGTTGAAAAGGGGAGAACAGAGATTCAAGAACCGGGCCTTTCTATAATAGTCAAGGCCGCGGTGAGATCTCGCGGCTTGAAGTGCCAAGAGACAACACCTGATGCAGATGTCTTCATAATATGTGTTCCCACCCCCATCAATCAAGATAAAACCGCAGACCTTGACTATGTAATTCAAGCGGGAAATATGATAGCACCGAGGATTCGCAATGGCAACCTCATTATTCTTGAATCCACCGTCCCACCCGGAACAACCCGATATGTGCTTAAGCCAATCCTTGAAAGATCTGGGCTTTCTGCAGAGAAGGATTTCTATCTGGCACACTGCCCAGAGAGGGTTTTGCCTGGCAACCTCCTAAATGAACTAATCCATAACGATCGGATAATCGGCGGCATAAATGAAACATCGGCACAGATGGCCAAGAAAATCTACGAAACGTTTGTAGAAGGCAATATGTATCTTACCGATACGGATACCGCAGAGTTCGTCAAGCTAATGGAAAATACCTATCGTGCCGTGAATATCGCTTTAGCCAATGAGTTTGCCCTGATCGCCGAAAAGCTGGATCTAAACATCTATGGGGCAATTGATCTCGCAAACAAACATCCCAGAGTGAATATACCACGACCTGGTGCAGGCGTCGGTGGGCATTGCATACCAATCGATCCCTGGTTTATAGTCGAGAAGGCGCCAGATCTATCAAAGCTCATTACCACCGCTTTGAAGATCAATGAAGAGATGCCGGAGCATGTCATATCTCTGGTCAAGGATGCCTTCGACGAAGCCGGGAAGAAGATCAATGGCTCAAAGGTAACAATCCTTGGTGTGGCATATAAGAGCGACGTGAATGATGCTCGTGAGACTCCTGCGACTCCAATAATCAAGAAGCTAACGGATTTGGGCGCAAATATTGCAGTATATGATCCATTGGTTGTTCGTTTCCCGATTACGATAGAAAAGGACCTCCAAAAGGCAGTTTTTGGTGCCGATGCAATAGTCATCGTTACAGACCACTCGGAATTAAAGAGCCTGGATCTAACGACCATCAGGCCACTCATGAAAGACAATCCGATTCTGATCGACGGCAGAAACATCTTTGAAAGTGCTGAGGGATTCATATTCAGGAGCATAGGAAGGTCAACTACCACGCCCTAAAGGACATGGCTTGCGACTACGACAATGTTGTGTCGCATTTGGCTGGTTAACAAGACAGCCTACTCAGGCAAGAGCATTTCTTTAAAAGCATCAGGCTCCGTTAGCGACAGCGCTGCCAAGGCGATGGGAATAACCTACCGTCGCCGGGGCAGCCTCGGGCACCAAGAAGAAGTTTCATTCTTGGATGACGACTTCCTTGACAACGATACAGAAAACGAGTCAGATGAGCAAATGCCCGGAATGCAATCACTGTCAGCCATTCTCGCCATATGTATTCTGCGGCTGTTTTCGCGAAGAGGGATTGCGTGTTGTGTCTGATAGCCGAAAAAAATTATGCATTCAGGCTGGAAGGGTAGCCTGAACGGTTGAATTTCCTGAATCGCTTTGGTTTTTCAGTGTATCGACCACTGTCGCATTGAGGGAGGTCTCATTGCCAGATATGACAACTGGGACTGCCTCAACTGATGCCATAAACATGGGGAATGCCTCGGCACTCTCTGCCTCGGCAGGAAGCTCGATTGCAATGCTCTCGTTATATCCATGGAAGAGCATTGTGACCCGGGAGCTTATTCGCATCTGCACTTCTCCGGACTGTGCATCATCCATACCCAAGGACGATGGAGACATGGTAAAGATCTGCAACACTTCTGTCTTCTTGAGATGGTGTGCATCCTTTGTGATCCAATAGGTGGCCTCCAAGGTGGTGTAGTTGAAGAAGTCTGTGTAGTTCATGCCAGCGATAGGCATTATCGATGACGCTTCCTGGGAGAGCTGATCGGCTATCGTGCTTATGTCCATCTCCGCACGGATCTTGTAGCAATTCTCATCCTCCACCATCTCTGAGCCCACCAGGGTAAGGCGAGACTGATTGAACATATTCAGTTGCTGGTCCAGGGTGTTCTGCTGGGACCAGGCATCGGCTACCGATGGCATCTTCAGGGCCGTCCAGTTGCCATCCAGCTTCATGTAGATCGTATCATTGATCAGATATTCCTCAATGGCAATAGTGCTGGAGTTCGCCACATCACCCTCATCATAGGTGAGGGAAGCCAGTGACAATTTCAAGGCGCGATCGGTCGTGTTGGCCATGCCAAAGCCCAGAGAACGAGAATAAATCTGCTGACGGTCCTCTTTGGAGAGATTAACCAGTTCGATCTTCTGCTCCATATCCATGAAAAAGCGATAGGACTCGGTGCTGGCCGAGGAGTTGGCCACCAGTGACTGAAGCGCACTGGCTATATGATCATCAAAAGAAGCGCTGTCTGTCTGTCCGAGCGCTCCTGAGCTGGCCAGCAGCAGTATCAGGAATATTGGCATTAGTGATTTCATAAGCCAACAGACTGTGGAATAGAGTTATATATTTTTGCCTAGCAGTCCAAAATCGCGAAATTTGATGAGGATATCGCGCCTCAGATCTTCTGAAAATGCATCAGATTAAAGTATATAGTAATCTAATAGATGTCTATTGATTTGCTGCCCATCAGACCGCATTTGCACGAAGGACCACGATCTAAATGGAAACCTATGAGATGAGCGAGCCAGAGATCAGCCAAACCATCTTAGAAAGTCCGGTATTGGGGGTCTACAAGACATCTAAAGACGGAAGATATGCGTGGGTCAACCCAGCCTTCGCTCAGATCCTGGGGTATGTCAGTCCGTATGAATTGATTAATTCCGTCACGGACATTGGCAGACAGGTTTTTGTCGATCCAATTCGTTATCGTGAGTTTTGCAGTATCCTGGAAAAAGAGGACGAGGTCAGGAACTTCGAGGCCGAGCTGTTTCGAAAAGACATGAGCAAAATCTGGGTCTGCCTTCAGGCCAAGACCAGAGACGATCCGGATAATATCTATTCATCTTACCAGGGATTTCTGACGGATATATCAAAATACAAAATAGTAGAAGAAGAGCTGAAGAGATCAAAAGAGAAGTACCAGACACTGGTCGAGAACCTGAACGACATCATCTTTACCCTGGACCCGGCGGGCTATATCGTCTACATAAGTCCCGTAATGGAGCAGTTGATGGGCTACAGGCCTGAGGATGTAATAGGCAAAAGCTATGAAGAATTTGTTCATCCGGATGACCTGCCCGATTTGAGAATCAGTTTTTCAAGAGTCTTGCAGGGCAATCTTGAGCCTTACGAATTCCGCTTGCGTGACAGCAATAACCAGTACCGATACATGAGATCCTCCAGCCGAATCGAAAAAGACGAGGCCGGTCGATTGAATGGAATAACCGGGCTTTTGTCAGATATCACATTGCAAAAACAAAATGATGAGAATCTGCGCTGCAGTGAGGAGCGGTACCGCACGGTGGTCTCCTCTGCCAGTGACGGAATAATACTTCGGGATTGCTGTGGACGGATTTTAGCCTGGAATAACGCAGCAGAAAGGGTATTTGGCATCAAAGCAGAGGAGATTTTGGGTCAGAAAACACGTGACTGGGATTGGAAGATGATTCGCAAAGACGGATCGAATTTTCTGGCGGGAATGCATCCATCTCTTCATACCCTGACGACCGGAGAGCCATGCAAGAATGTTGTGGCCGGGGTGAGAAATGCCGTCACGGATCAGCTCTTCTGGATCAACATCAATACCAGCCCCTTGTTCAAAGATGTCCAGTCCAAACCCTATGCGGTGGTCATCTCCTTCTCTGACATAACCGAACAGAAGCTAGCGGAGGATGCTGAGCAGGAATCCAAGAGCAAGCTGGAGGCGATCATCGAGTTTCTTCCAGATGCAACCTTTGTCATCGATATGGATGGAAGGGTGATCGCCTGGAACCGGGCTATGGAAGAGATGACCGGGATCAATAAGAAGGATATGATAGGACAAGGAGATCATGCTTATGCCATCCCGTTTTATGGTGAACGACGGCGACAGTTGCTTGATCTGCTAGATCGAGACGATTCTGAAATTGCGTCCCACTATCAATATGTGGTGCGAAAAGGCAACACCCTCTACGCAGAGACATTTACCCCGGCATTATTCGGGGGCATTGGAGCACATGTCTGGGCGACGGGTGCGCCGATCTTCGATGCGAAAGGAAAGCGCCTGGGTGCCATAGAATCCATCCGCGATATCACAGAGAGCAAAAGGGCCAAAGAAGAGCTGCAAAGCAGCCTGAGATTTCTGGAGATTCTGATCAATACCATTCCTAGCCCCATCGTCTACAAAGACCGACAGGGCCGCTACATTGGTTGCAATGAGTCTTTTGCCAGCCAGATCATAGGTCTCTCTAAAGAACGTATCATAGGCAAATCGGTCCGTGATCTGAAGGAGTCCATCCCGGCAAACCTGGCAGATAAATATTTTGAGATGGATGAGTTGCTATTCCAGGAAAAGTCTGTCCAGGTGTATGAGACGCAGGTGCAGTGCGCGGACGGAGTTCTGCGAGATTATCTCATTACCCGGGCGCCTTTTAACAATTTTGCCGGCGATCTGGCGGGCATCGTGGGAGTGATGCTGGACATAACCGAGCGCAAGCGCGGGGAGGAGATGCTGAAGGAGTCCAAGGACTACCTGGACAAGATCATCAATACCATTGGCGACCCACTATTCGTCAAGAATCGACAACACAGATTTGTTCTGGTCAACGACGCCATGTGCGCATTATCGGGCAGGAGCCGCGAAGAATTGATCGGAAAGAAGGATTGCGACTTCTTCCCGGCAGCGCAAGTTGACGTTTTCCTGGACAAAGATGAGCAGGTCTTTCTGACGGGCAAAGAGAATGTCAATGAAGAGACGATTACAGACTCTCTGGGAATTGATCGTACCATTATCACCAAGAAGACACGGTACACGGACAATGCCGGTAATATGTTTATCGTGGGGATCATTCGGGATATAACCGAACGCAAATGGGCAGAGGAAGAGCTGCAGAAGGCCAATTTGCAGTTGAAGCAGTCCATTGCCCAGGCCAATGAACTGGCAGAGATCGCAAAGACGGCCAATGCTGCCAAGAGCGAATTTCTGGCCAACATGAGCCACGAGATCCGCACGCCTTTGAATGGGGTCATAGGCATGATCGAGCTGTTGCTGGACACGGAACTCGATGGCGAGCAGCGGGAATACGCCAGAACCATTCATGCCAGTGGCAAGGCACTGCTCTCACTTATCAACGACATCCTGGATTTCTCCAAGATCGAGGCTCGAAAGCTGGTCATGGAGAACAGAGACTTCAACCTGGCATCAGTCCTCCGGTACACTACCGATCTCCTGGCCCGGAATGCTCAGAAGAAGGGGTTGGAGCTATCCTGTGTGGTGGACCCGGATGTGCCACGGCTTTTGAGGGGCGACGCGGCAAGGCTCTCCCAGATCTTGATCAACCTGGGCGGCAATGCGATGAAGTTCACCAGAGAGGGCAGCATTTTGATTGAGGTGAGCCTGGTGAGGGCAAAAGAGGATAAGATAGTGCTTCGCTTTTCTGTCAAGGACACTGGTATTGGAATTGCCGCTGACCGGATGAATACGCTATTTACTCCTTTTACCCAGGCAGACGGCTCGACCACCAGGAAATACGGCGGAACAGGTCTGGGCCTGGCCATCTCAAAGCAACTGGTTCGGATGATGAATGGCAGGATCGGAGCAGAGAGTCAAGTTGGGTTGGGCTCGACCTTCTGGTTCACAGCTCAGTTTGATCTTCCGGCAAAGCAGGCTGACGATCAGATGCTTGCGAAAGATAGAGAATGCTCCGCTGAATCGGTGGGTTTTGGCAGAGGGGCGGAGGCTTTGCATTCGAGCGAGAACGGCAGCGTCTCCTTCCTTCCAGAAGATGCGCGCATTCTCCTGGTGGAGGACAATGCAGTCAATCAGAAGGTGGCAGTGGCCATGATAAAAAAGCTGGGCGGCCAGATTGACGTGGCAGTCGATGGCCGGGAGGCCATAGCTGCTTTAGAAAAAGGCTCCTACGACCTGGTGCTCATGGACTGCCAGATGCCGGAGATGGATGGCTTTGAGGCCACACGCGTTATCCGCCAGAAAGGGGAAACGGGCGCGAGGATCCCCATCATCGCCATGAGCGCATCTGCTATGCAGGCCGATCGGGAGAAGTGCCTTCTGGCCGGGATGGACGACTTCATTGCCAAGCCGGTCCTGCCTGAAGAGCTGGCCCGTGTGCTGTCCCGGTGGCTGGCCGTATCCAGGCACGATCCCGCTGTAGGCAAAGCGAGATAACCGGATACATGCATCATCGACGAAAAAGAGGATGATTCCGATCTACTCGATCTTCTTAAACAGGCTACCCTTTGCCCCGCAGACCGGGCACCTGTCTGGTGCTTCGTGCCCCACGGTCATGCCGCAGATCGGACAGACGAAGTATGGGTAGCTCTCCTTCTTGGCCTCCAGATCCTCCAACAGCTCATGATAGAGCCGCGCATGATGCTCCTCAACCGCATTGGCGAAGTCAAAGCTTCTCAGAGCATCCTTGGCACCCTCGGCCTTGGCGCCAGCAATCATCTCCGGGTACATCTCCTTGAACTCATGAGTCTCACCGGCGATGGCCTCGCGCAGGTTCTCCCTGGTGGTTTTGATTGCCTTTAAAGCACGCAGGTGGTTGGCGGCGTGAACTGCTTCGGCCTCGGCTGCGGCGCGAAAGAGCCTGGCAGCCTGAGCAAATCCCTCTTTGTCTGCCTGAGAGGCAAAAGCTGTGTACTTCCTGTTCGCCTGCGACTCTCCGGCAAAGGCATCCTTCAAGAAATCCTCGGTCTTTGTCAATCCAATCACTCCTTATTCTTACTAATCATTTTTTTCAGGTTCCTTATTTGGTTGCCCGGCAAATGAGTTAAGCCTTTTGTCATCCCGATCAGCGAGCACCTATAAATCCTCCTAGATAGACAACGGTCCTGAGAATGAGCGAGAGAATCATAGAGGTCAAGGATCTCGAATACAGATACAGCGATTTCAAGGCAGTGGACGGTGTCAGCTTCTTTGTGCGAGAGGGGGAAATCTTCTCTTTCCTGGGGCCCAATGGCGCGGGCAAGAGTACAGTCATCAACATCCTCACAACGCTTCTGCCAATGCAAAAGGGCAGCGTAAAAATTGCCGGAAACGACCTGGCAAAGGAGCCTCAGGAAGTGCGCCGATCTATTGGCATTGTCTTTCAGGATGAGACGCTGGATCGCGACCTCACAGTCAAGGAGACCCTGCAGCTTCACGGTCGGATCTACTCCATGCCCAAAAGAGAGATGAACGAGAGAATTGAGGAGATCATTAAGCTCGTCGAGCTGGATGAGAAGAGGGACGTGCGCACCCGCTTTCTCTCCGGGGGGATGAAGCGTCGGCTGGAGATAGGTCGGGGGCTGATGACCAGGCCAAAGGTGCTCTTTCTGGATGAGCCCACCATCGGCCTGGACACCCAGACCAGACGAAGGCTCTGGGAGTACATCGAGAGGGTCAACGATTCAGGCACCACCATCTTCCTCACCACCCACTACATGGACGAAGCAGACCAAGTGAGCGACTGGATAGACATCTTAGACCACGGCAAAATCATAGCATCTGGAGAGCCGACGACCCTCAAGGATGCCCTCGGAAACGATATGATTTACCTTGATACGAGCGACAATGTCGCTACTGAGAAGCTATTGAATGGCCTCAAGGTCGTTCGAAGCGTCAAAGCCATCGACCAGGGGCTGAGAGCCACCATCAACGCAGACGGGACCCGCTGCCTGCCAGTCATCATGAACCGGCTGCGAGAGCGGGGCATCGATATAGTCAGCGTCAACCTCAAGAAGCCGACTCTCGATGATGTTTTTGTGCACTACACTGGTAGAGATATCAGAGATTCCGGAGCTGGAAAGCTGCACCGTCTGCCACAGGCAAAAGGAGCGAGATGAGATGACCTGGGAATTTTTGACAATCTACTGGCGAGACATGCTCCGCTTCGTGCGCTTTCGGATTGCCCTCGTGGTCTCTCTCATTCAGCCTGCCCTGTGGATGGCCCTGTATGGTGCAGCCATGTCCAGCAACTTCTCGCGTCTCAGCTCCGGAATGGCTGTCCCTGCGGGCGAAACTGCAGTTTCTTATCTGACGTTCATGGGAGCTGGAGTGATCGCTCTGACCACTCTATTTACGAGCCTCTTTGGGGGCATATCTTTGCTATTCGACAAGAACTGGGGCCTCATGAGAGAGCTCCTGGCCAGTCCCATGCCCCGAAACCACATCATCCTCGGAATCGCACTCTCCGGAGTCACAAAGTCCTTCATCCAGGTAATGGTCGTCATGGTATTCGGAATATTCATCGGCGTGGACTTTTTTTCCGGCTACAGCGCAATCGAGACCTTCCAGGCGGTCTTGGGAGTCCTGCTATTTGTGGGCGTATTCTCCCTGGGATTTCTCTTCCTCTCGTCTGCAATATCCATGAGCATGGACACTCCTGAAGGGCTTCAGGCTGTGATCACAATTCTAACCCTGCCTCTGTTCTTTGCCAGCAACGCCCTCTATCCAATCGACTCCTCTCCGGGAATAGTGAGAACTCTCGCCATGTTCAATCCTCTAACCCATCTGGTGAACGGCGTTCGCTACTTTGCAGTGGGCCGCGACTTTTACGCCATCGGCATTCACTATGCTTACAGCAGCAGTGACATTCTGATATCTTTTCTGGCGCTGGCGGGCTTTGCTGCAATCATGTTTCTGGTGGCCCGGAGGGTTTTTGCGAAGGCAGTGGTAACTTGAATATCGATGGGAAATTCTAATACCAAGAACCACGATTATCATATCAATGAAGATCTTAGGAATTTGCGGGAGCCCGAGGGGCTCGAAGAGCACGACATTGCGGCTGGTTCAGGCAGTCCTCGATGGCGCAAAGGCCGCCGGGGCTGAGGTCGAGCTGATAGACGTCTGCAAGCTGGACCTCAAATTTTGCAAAGCCTGCCAGGTCTGCTTTAAGACAGGAAAATGCGTGCACAAAGACGACTTCCAGGGCGTTTATGATAAAATTCTGGCTGCCGATGGCATTGTATGGGGCTCACCCAACTACTTCTTCACGGTAACTGCTCAGATAAAGACGCTCATCGACCGAATGGCCGACGCAGTGCACTGCCAGCTTCTCGACGGAAAGTACTGCTGCAGCGTGGTCAGTGGCGGCAGCAACTACGATGAGGTCACAGCCTACCTGGACCGCCTGATGTTGGCCTTTGGAGCTTTTGTCACTGGAAGCGCTGGAGCGGTTATGGCCCAGGGTCCTGATGCCATCGAGAGCGCAGTGAAGAGGTCCTTCTTGCTTGGCAAGTCTTTAGTGGAGGATATCAAGACCAAACGCGACTATGTTGAGCAAAGTGCGATACATAATGTGACGAGGGAGCACTTCAAGAGCCTGGTGAAGATGAACAAAGACAACTGGGTGCATGAGTACGAGCACTGGGAGAAGCTAAATTGGAATTAAAAAAATTGGATTGGAATCTGCCTGGAAACCGAGGTCCGGATGGTTCTCATCCAAATTAGCTTTTTTGACATTTCAAGCAGCTTCTGCCTTATGTCCCACAGGCAGAACTGCGATGGGCGTCTCACCTGAAGCGAGAGCCAGGAACTCTCTGGTCATATTCGCATCGAAGCCTGCTGTGTAAGTAGCGCCAAGGCCGAGAGAGACGACCTCCAGGAGCAGGTTTTCTGATGCGGTTCCTGCCTCAACATGGACGAAACGGCTCAGGTCCTCACCAGGGATCTTGTTTATGCGCTCGAAGACTCCGGTGACGATGAAGACCGCAGGAGCGCTCTTTCTCCAGTCCTCTTTGCCGCCTGAGCTGGAGTTGAAGAGATCGGGGATGCGGTTTTCCTCAGAGATCACTGTCAGGTTATGGCCCTGCGGGGAATAATGGTAGACGCCGGAAGGCAGGCCTGTGACATTTCCTGCCAGAAGGTAGACCTCCAGTGGGTATGATGCCATGGCCGAAGGCGAGGTGCGATGTCCCTTTTCGTCTGTTACGCCCTGGGCAGCCCAGCAGAGCTGTGAGACCTCTTCGAGTGTCACAGGCTCGTTTGTGAAACTTCGGATAGATCGACGCTCCTTGAGTGCTTTCTCAACGCTCATGCCGCCGTCGGTATGGGGCTGTGGCAGTGTTATCACATCGGACTTCTCCTGGTTGGTGCTGGCTGACAGGGCAATGATCGCCGTGAAAAGAACGGCTATGCCTACGACAACTGATGCTTTTAGCAATTTTCTCATTCTCTCACCAGATATCTGCATTTTGAATTGTTCTCACGAAATATTTTCTTTTAGAGCATTGTATATAAATGAATGGTACAGATCTTATGATATTGGAATTACCAGATAACTTTTTAATATCATTCGGTGCGTTATTGGTTTTATGTTGACATGCGTTGAGGGAAGGACTGCAGTTCATCTGGCAAGAGAGGCCTTGACCAACTACATTGGAATGAAAAAAGTCATCGAGCTGGAGAACCTTTCTCCTGTCTTTAAGGAGATGCGTGGCGTCTTTGTGACGCTGCATGAGGACGGAGACCTGCGAGGATGCATCGGCTATCCCATGCCAATTCTGCCTCTTGGAAGAGCCATTGTGGACTCAGCCATCAATGCAGGCTCTCGGGACCCGCGTTTTCCACGTGTTCGAAAAGAGGAGCTGGGGAGGATCGAGGTGGAAGTGACCATCCTAACCCCGCCTGAGCCCTACACTGAGCCCAAGAAGAAGCTGCCCGAGCTTGTTCAGATCGGAAGAGACGGGCTGATTGTGACGCGTGGTCCCTATACCGGGCTGCTCCTGCCCCAGGTGGCGCCTGAGTGGGGATTTAATTCGATGGAGTTTCTCGCCCAGACCTGCGTCAAGGCCGGACTGCCGGCGGACGCATGGCTGGATGAGGACACGGAGGTGCAACACTTCCAGGCCCAGATATTCGCCGAGGCCGGGCCTGGTGGGGAGGTCTTCGAGAAGAGATTTCCGGAGGGAGGATGCGGGTGATGTGGGAAGAAGGTTTTATCGGGGCGAATGGTTTGCAGAGAACGCTGCAAAAGATCGGTTATTTCATCTGTGATTCATAGACCAATATTTCAAAATCAACCACATCTGATATGCATTCAAAGTGCCTATCTCTGGAAACGAGTCGTGTTGCACCATTTGCCTTAGCTATGCCTGCGATAAGAACGTCCAGGGATTTGATGGGGCGACCATCAGAGAGCAAGCGAGCCATAATTTTGTTTGCCTCCTCAGCAGATTTTCTATCAAGATCTAAAATAGTGATGTCCCTGAGGAATTCCCTGAAGAACAGATCCCCTTTTTTAGATTTTCGGTGGTTGATTCCCATATAAATCTCATAATAATTCACTGCAGTAGTAGCAACATCATCATCTGGAAAGAAATTCAGGACATGATCCAGAAACCTGCGAGCAATATCATTTCCTTGAAATATATCGACCAATATGGTGGAGTCAAGAACGATCATTTCTAATCCAGAATCTCTCTCATCTTTTGAATCCTATCTCTCATTTCATCAAGGATATCACTCTCTTTCAATGCGCCGAAGTACTTTTCCAGATCCTTGACTTTCATAATCTTTTTCCTGGTATTAATTGGCGATCCAATCATGTTCATACCCCCTGGAATCTGTGCGACAACATCCGAGCGGTCCATATCATTTCGCTCCATTTCACTAGCTATAGCTGTCTTCTATGCTAAAAAGGGTTTCGAAGATAGCCCACAGAAAGTCGGGGAAGGGTCTCCGCCCTACTCCCCGATCTTCTTGTGAAACACCCTCTTGGCCTTTCCTTCTTGCCTGGGCAGTCCCCCCAGTGGGAAGACGTCTCCCTTCGGTGAGAAGCCCAATGCCTCCTTGAGCGCCTTCTCCACCATGTATCCCGTCACGCTCGGCCCTGCCTCCACATTGACCCGCACATCGTTGACGCCATCCACCTCTTCCACAATGATCTGGTAGTTGTTGCCGATTCCGGGTATCCCAAGCAGCGTCTGCTCGATCTGCTTCGGGAAGAAGTTGACGCCCTTTACTATGAGCATGTCGTCCCGCCGCCCGGTAATGGGCGCGACCCGCAAATGAGTTCTGCCGCACTCGCAGGTATCCCTGGAGATGACGTGGGTGAGGTCGGCAGTGCGGAAGCGAATCATCGGCAGGGCCTCGCGGGTGAGTGAAGTGAATACAAGCTCGCCCTCTTCTCCGTCGTCCACAGCTTCGCCAGTCCCCGGATCTATGATCTCTATGATGTACTGATCCTCCCAGACGTGGATGCCATCGTGCGCCGGGCAGTCCATGCCGAGAGTACCTACGCCGCCGGACTCAGTCATGCCGTAGATGTCGAATACATCGATGTTCAAACCCTCTGAGATCTTCTTTTTCATGGACTCAGAGAACACCTCTGCCCCAAAGATGCCTATTTTCAAGTCCGGCAGCGTCTCATTCTGCTCTTCGAGGATCTCCATCAGTCTGACGCCGTAGCTGACCACGGCTGTGAATACTCGCGTCTTGAGATCCTTGGCAAGCCGGATCTGCCTGGCAGTGTTTCCGGGCCCGGCAGGAATCACGAAGAGCCCAGCCGCCCGCGCTCCGTGGTACATGCCAAACCCCCCATTGAACAGCCCGAAGAGCGGCGTGATCTGGGTGGCGTCACCCGGCTTCGCTCCGGCCATCCGGTAGCATCGAGCCATGCACTCAGCCCACTGATCGAGATCGGCTCTGGTGTAAGGCATCACCACAGGCGTTCCGGTTGAGCCTGAGGACATGTGCATCTCGATTACCTCCTGACGGGGCACGCAGGACAGCCCCAGGGGGTAGCTCTCTCGCATGACGTCCTTGTTGGTCATGGGCAGCTTGACTATGTCCTCAGCAGTGCGTATGTCCTCCGGCACAACACCCGCCTGCTCAAAGAGCCGCCGGTATGATACATTGGACTCGTAAACGTGCTTGACGATAGCCCGTAGCCGCTTCGACTGCATATCTCTTATATCTTTTAGTGAGGCAGTCTCCATAGGTTTATTGTGAAAATTGTCATTCTTGGTCATCGATAATCCCTCCCTGCGGCAAATGCCCGCCGGTTGATTTCAAGAAATCTCTCCTTAACGCATAACGAAATGGCCTTCTCCCAGGCGGCAAGAGGCAGATTGAGGCCATTTGAGATTGCGCCTAGGATTACGATATTTGCCACCCGAATGTCTCCAAGGTCTGCTGCAATCTTGGTCGCATCAATGTAGACCAGCCTTGGAAAAGCCCGGCGAAGTCGGTCTTCTGCCTGCGCATCCGTTGGATAGCTGGCAGTATTTGTGGAGACCGTCACAGGCATTATGGCCTGGGTGCTCACTACAGCGAGCCCATCAGGCCTGATGTAGTCGGAGAAGCGCAATGCCTCTACCTTCTCCAGTGAACCCAAAATATGAGCACCGTTCCTGGCAACGAGAGGACTCTTGACATCCTTGCCATAGCGGATCTGGGCCATGACCGAGCCGCCCCGCTGTGCCATGCCATGCACCTCATTGGTCTTGACGTCATAGCCCTCCAGCATGGCCGCCTGAGCCAGAATCTCGCTTGCAAGCAGAATTCCCTGGCCGCCAACGCCCACCAGCACTATGCTCTTCGTCTCGGTCTCCGTCTCATTCTCGTGTGCGTCCGCTTTCGCATTTCTTTTCTCGCTCATGCTCTCACCCCGCCAACGATTGCCTCAGCCGGACAGACCTGCTGGCACAGGCCGCAGCCGGCACAAAGCGTCTCGTTAATCCTGGGGCCGACCTCACTGTTCTCAATGGCCGGACAGCCAAGTCCCAGACACAGCTCACAGCCCTTGCACTCCTCAGGCAGAATCCTTCTTGGCTCTCCTACTTTCTTTCTCTCCCGCAGAGGACAGGGAGCACGCGAGACTATGAGTGACGGCTCATTGGCGGCGATCTCCTGGGAGATGACCTGCTTTGTCTCTTCAAGGTTATAGGGGTTGATCGCATTCACCCTTGAGATGCCGCAGGCCTTTCCGACGTCCTCGATCTTAACTGCCAGGGTAGGCTCTCCCATGAGAGTTCTGCCTGTTCCTGGATGGTCCTGGTGTCCGGTCATGGCAGTGGTGCGGTTGTCGAGGACAATGATAGTCGAATGTCCATGGTTGTATGCGATATCTAAAAGTCCGGTGATACCGGAATGAAAGAATGTGGAGTCTCCGACAATGCCCACGACCTTTTGCGGCTCTCCTGCCTTCTCCATGCCATGGGCCATGGAGATGCCTGCACCCATGCAGAGGATGCTGTCCATTCTGTTCAGTGGCGGAAAAGCTCCTAGACTGTAGCAGCCGATGTCTCCTGTCACAACTACCTTCTCTTTTCCGAGAGCATAGAAGACTCCTCTGTGGGGACAGCCAGGACAGAGCACTGGAGGACGAGGTGGCAGCCCTTCTGAGAATGGGGATGGTTTGGGCTCAGAGGCATCTCTTCCCTCCAGCATGGCCTTCGAAGACCTCAGCCGGTCCACAGAAAGCTCCATGATGCCTGAAACGACATCTCTTCCCCTGCAGGATATGCCAAGGGCTCTCACGTGCTCTTCGATGAAGTCATCCAGCTCCTCGACCACCAGCAGGCTGCTGACGCCGGAGGCAAACTCTCGGATCAAAGCATCAGGGAATGGGTAAGACATGCCGAGCTTGAGGAAGCTGGCATCGGGCCAGACCTCTCTGGCATACTGGTAAGCGATGGAAGAAGATATGATGCCCAGATTTCTGTCCTGCCACTGTATCCTGTTGACCGGCGAGCTTTCTGATATCTTTTGCAGGGACTTCAATCGCTCCTCAACTCGGACGCGCATGGGCCTGCCCCAGACCGGTATGGGCACAAACCTGGGCGGGTTCTTTGCGAATCCGACCCTCTTCTCTGAAAGGGCGCGCTCGCCAAGCTCCACGAGGCTCCTGGAGTGGCTGACTCTTGTGGTTGTGCGAAGAATTGCCGGAGTCTTGAATTGTTCGGATACCTGCATGGCCAGGATAAGGAAGTCTTTGGCCTCCTGGCTGTCGGAGGGCTCGAAGATTGGAACCTTGGCGAACCGGGCGTAATTCCTTGTATCCTGCTCGTTTTGCGAGGAGTGCATTCCCGGATCGTCTGCGACGCAGGCCACAAATCCTCCCTCCACGCTGATGTAGCTGAGGGTCATGAGCGGATCCGCCGCCACATTCAGCCCTACGTGCTTCATTGTGACAATGCTTCTGGCCCCGGAGAGGGCAGCTCCGGCAGCGACCTCGAAGGCCACCTTCTCGTTCGGTGACCACTCGCAGTACACGTCAGGCTTGTATTTGACCAAATTCTCCAAAATCTCAGTCGAAGGAGTTCCTGGATAGCCCGCTCCTACAGTCACACCGGCCTCGAAGGCCCCGCGGGCAATGGCCTCGTTGCCGGACATCAAACGTTTCAATTCCGTTTTCTCCTTATGAATATGTATTATTGGTTGTTCTTAGTCGTCTATGCATATTGATATACATCAAGGTTTCCACGAGGCGATACGGATTTTGGCTTATAATCCTTGTGGTGGGCGGTGTCTCAATATGCTTCGCCGGTTCTTTTCTAGTTCAAAAGATCAGTTTTTATTTTTTACAAATAATTGCTCATTGAATATATGGATTTCCAACGGTGTATTTCATTTGTTGTAAACTTATAATATTGTTTAGATTAAGATAATTATCTGCGGATTAACAAAAATCTTCTTTTGTTACTAAAATACGTTGGGTTTATAGGATACCTATGTGATAATATGAAATACGTTGAGGCAAAATCTATACAGAAAACTCTGAGGGTAACAGCGCATGGACAGAGAGCTGCAAAAGAAGCTATTGGGCCTGAATTTAGGCATTGCCGCCACCAACATCATTGTCTTTTCGCCGGCATTTATCGGACTAACGCTATTCGGTGTCAGTGAATTCCAGACAGCTCTTGGCATCACAGTCCTCTTTTTAAGCGGAACCGGGTTGACCTATGGCAATTACAGGCTTCTTTCTGTAACGGAGAACTTAGATCAACCAAATAAAATCATGACTGTGGATGATTATGTTGTGGCACTTGGTGTCCACAGAGGATCCAAAACATTTGGAAAAACCGTTGAAATATTGCTGGATCAGATTGGGCGGCTGCAGAAAAAGAATAAAACCATCCGTGAGATCCTTCTTCAGATCTTTTGTGCCTCAGAGATGAGCTACCAGAAATTTGATGTCGTAATCACCGAGGTGGAGAAGATATTTTTTATGAATATTCGCAGTATCCTCAATAAATTGAACGCATTTGATGAAGAAGATTACGAGATAGTAAGAACAAATCATGAAGCTGGGGCTTTTTCTCAGCAATTTATGGAGGATAAGTTTAAAGTATATTATGAATATATTGCATTTGTGAATGCTGCGGTCGAAGATAACGAGCAGATATTGCTGAAGCTGGACAGGCTGCTCTTGGAGATCTCAGGCTTGAACAGCATAGAAAGCGGCCAACTGGAGCAAATGCCCGGCATGATCGAGATCGATAACCTGATCAAACAGGCAAAATATTATAAAAATTGAGGGGCGGAACATAAGGATGATTGATAAAAGCAACAAAGATGTAATTCTAAAGATAGCTGGATTGGCAGTTGTTGTATTCCTCTTGGTTTATTTCGGGATTGGGGGATTTGACGATGATGATATTATCGAAAAGAATCTCACTAAAGTTAAGATTGATAATCTGAAGTCCATCATCAAAGACATCGATGTGAAGGCCGTCCCGCATGATATGGGCAAAGTTGATATCCAGCCCATAGATCCGATAGATACCCTGCCCGACATCTCCAAATATCCTCCGCAGGTAAATAGCAGCACACCTAGCTATATTGAAATCTTCTCTTCGACTGAAAAGGCTGGCAGCGGTACAGATGGCTGGCTTACTGAGGTGGCTCGCGACTTCAATAGCGCTAGAATAATCATTGATGGCAAACCTGTATCGGTAAGGCTTCGAGGAATCGCTTCTGGGCTAGGTGCCGATTATATTGCATACAACAAATATTTGCCTGATGCTTATACGCCATCCAATGAGCTCTGGGGCGAGATAATTGTCTCTCGCGGGGCCAAAGCTGAATTGGTGGAAAAGAGGCTTGCTGGCAACGTTGCCGGTATTCTGCTCACTAAATCAAAGAAAGACGAATTGGTCGCAAAATACGGGGCAATCAATGCCACGACGATTGTCGAAGCCGTTGCAAACAAAGAGCTGAATATGGGCTACACCAATCCATTTGCCAGCTCAACCGGTCTGAACTTCTTGATCTCAATATTGCAGGCCTTTGACAACAGCAACCCGCTGAGCGACAAAGCTGCAGCAGGATTTGAGCGCTTCCAGGCAAATATTCCTTATGTAGCCTATACCACCCTTCAGTTGAGGGAATCTGCCAAATCGGGTGTTTTGGATGGATTCATCCTGGAATACCAGACCTATCTAAATACTCCAGATATCAGGTCCTATGAATTTATTCCCTTTGGGGTCAGACATGATAGCCCAATGTATGCGATCGGCGAGTTATCGCCGGAGAAGAAGAAAATTCTCAGCCAATTCATCCAGTTCTCCAAGCAGGAAAAGTACCAGGCCCTAGCCACTAGCTATGGCTTTAACGGCTTTGATCAATATAAGTCAGACGCAGGAGCTGTAAAGGGCGATGTGATTATCCAGGCCCAAAAGCTCTGGAAAGAAAAGAAAGATCCCATACCTATTTGCGCTGTATTTGTTGCAGATGTTTCCGGAAGCATGATGGGCGCTCCACTGAACAATCTCAAGATCTCATTGAGGCAAGGACAAAAATACATTGGCAATAGCAATCTGATTGGCCTGGTATCATATTCAGATGGCGTCAATATTGATCTACCTATTTCCAAATTCAATCTGACCCAGCGGGCCTATTTTGCCGGAGCTGTTGATGATTTGCAGGCTGGAGGCAGCACGGCGACCTTTGATGCGATAGCTGTGGCTATGCAGATGATCCTGGACCAGCAGGCAATAGATCCCAATCTGAAGCCTATGATATTCGTTCTCAGCGACGGCGAGACCAACAGGGGCCATTCTCTGGACGACATTAAAAGCATAGTTGAGGAACTCGGAATAACAATAAACACAATCGGCTATAATGCAGATATTCCTGCCCTTAAGGAGATCTCCCTTATCAAGGAGGGTGTCTATATTGATGCCGATACCGAGGACGTAGTCTATCAGATAAGCAGCATGTTTAACGCCCAACTGTGATCCCGGAGGAATTAAGATGTCTTTTACAATGGTTGTGCCCGATGAAGCGGCGATCAAGAACGCCGTCCAGGAACAGGTCAAGCCGGTGCCGGAAGATGTGGCCCGGCTTCAGGAGGTGGCTGAAGGCAATGTTGCCGAAATCATGACTCTGGATATCGATGAATTCGCTAAACGGAAGGATATCCTTCAGTCGATCGAGTCTTTTGGGGCTGACTCGATGAAGAGGTCGGCAGCCAAAAATTCGTTGCTGCAGGTGACCGTCGGCAGCCTGTCCAGGGACGGAGATGAAGGCGGAGTTGTTGCGAAGAGCTTGGTGAAATTAAATCGGGAGATAAAAGACCTGGACCCAAGCCTCATCGATTTCGCCAAGAAAGGCATCTTCGGCAAGATCTTTCTCAATCCTGTCAGGGACTATTTTGCAAGATATGAAAGAGCAGATTCGGTGATTGCAGATATCGTCGCATCCCTGGAAAGAGGCAAAATAATCCTGAAAAACGACAATACCACGTTGGAGATCGAACAGCAGTCAATGCGCGATCTGACCAAACTGCTGATGAAGGAGATCGAGCTTGGAACCCTGATGGATGCGGCAATTGAAAGGCAGATAGAGGAGGCTAAAGCCAGAAACGAAGACCCGGAAAAGATCAAGTTCGTCTCTGAAGAGGTTCTCTTTCCTCTGCGACAGAGGATCATGGATCTTCAGCAGATGATAGTCGTCAATCAGCAGGGCGTGATGGCCACAGAGATTGTAATCAGGAATAACAAGGAACTGATGCGCGGGGTGGAAAGGGCCAAAAATGTGACGATTTCTGCTTTGAAGGTCTCGGTGACCGTTGCCAGTGCTCTCTATAACCAAGATATTGTCCTAACGAAAATCAAGATGCTAGATAAGACGACAAATTATTTCATTCGCTCTACCTCAGAAATGTTGAAGGTACAAGGGGCAGAAATCCAAAAGGATGCAACGAATCCCAAGGCATCCGTTGAGGATCTAAAGGCCGCCTTTGCCGATGTCGTGGAGGCGCTGGAGGCCATCAGCACCTACAAGCAGGAAGCTCTGCCCAAAATGCGGGATACGATCAGTCAGTTCAAGGAATTAGTTGCCCTCGGCGAAGAGCAGATAGAGCTGCTTGAGAAGGGCAAGAAACTGGCGCGGTAGCATAAAAGAGCCGATGGCTGCAGGACAGTTCAGGCCAGCACTCGATCATCCTTTTTTAGCACCATTATGCCAGCAGTTTTTGCGATATCGTCTCTCTTCCAGGGCAGGCGCACGGAAATGTTTTTAAATCATATTGCACTTCAAAGCACATTGAAGTACAACTTCGTACATCGCTTGAGGTAATGGTAATGGATATAATTGCGTTCTCTACTTGCGCGGCATACAGTGCTGATCTGAGGGTGAAAAGATAATGATGCCTCTGCCCTACTCAGCTATGCTGATCTCAATAATCATTATGATCTCGATTACTATCTTTATTCTGATGAGGAAATACCATGATTAATGAACTGCTGCTTGTGGCCTACGTGGCCCTCATAGTCTTGCTCTCTTTCAAGCTGCGCCAGGGGACCTTCTCAGGCTTCGTCCTTTCCGACAGAAACATCGCCTACCCAGCAGTCATCGGCATTGCATTCACTGCCGCCTACTTCAGCGCCGCGTCATTTCTTGGCGGAGGCGGCTACGGCCTCGTAGCAGGCATGCCCTGGGTGGTCTTCTGCACCTTCCTGCATGTGGGCTTTGCGTGTCTCGCCTGGCTCATGGCTGGAAAGATCTGGGCCATGGCCAAGCAGTACGATGCCAAGACGGTCCCTCAATTGCTGGAGAAGCGCTACAACTCTCCTACGGGAAAGGTTGTCCTGGCAGCGATCATGCTTCTTCTCTACACAGTCTACCTGGTTCCTATCTTCAAGGGATGCGCCAACCTCTTCCAGGGCTTGATCGGTGTCAGCTACCTGCAAGGCCTGATGATAGCCGTGGCAATTGTGGCGGTCTACTATGCTGTCGGCGGACTGCCTGCCATCATCTGGATCGGCTTTATTCAGGGGGTCCTCATGCTTGTGGGTGCCGTATCCCTCTACGGCGGTCTCTATTCAATCGGTGGAGGAATGGAGATCTGGCAGCATATCCCAGAAAATGTGCTCTCCATGCAGGGGCTTAATGTACCCTGGCAGAAAACCCTGGGAATGGCTTTTTCCATAAGCCTCGGACTTTTGGCTCTGCCTGATCTGCTCATAATGATTTTCTCTGCCAAAGACAGAAAGGTTGTACGCTTCGCCGGCATCTGGGGCCCTATCTCCATTGGCATTTATGCCCTGTGCATATTCTCGCTCGGCATTTTGGCCTACGGAGCCCTCAGCGCCGAGCAACTCGCTCCCTTCATCAAGAATCCCGACGGCCTCGTGCCTTTCCTGGCTGTAACTCTCCTTCCTAAGGGCTTTGACGGCCTCGTCCTGCTTGCAGCCATCTCCGCAGCCATGTCCACAATGAGCGCCATTGTGCTGGTCACGACCACGGCCCTTACCTCAGACATCCTGCGCTATCTGCACCCGGATATCTCAGACAAGAAGACGCTCCTCCTGACTCGCGTGGTTGGTGTTAGCATTCTCTTGATTGCTGCAGCATCTGCGGTCGATGTGCCTCAGCAGATAGTGCCCTTGGTGTCAGTGAGCATGGGAGTCATTGCCTGCTGTGTCTTCGTTCCACTCATCTTTGGCCTCTACTGGGATCGAGGCAATCAGACTGGCTTTGTTGCCAGCTTGCTTGCCTCTTTCTTCTCCGTGGTGGCCTGGAACTTTTTCGGCAACCCTCTGATCCACCCCGTATTCATCGGCCTCATCTGCGGCACGGTGGCTTATGTGGTGGGAAGTTTGGCGACGAACCGACCTAACAGGGTGCAGGTGGCTTCAAAGAGCAAAGCCGCTTAAGCGATTGGATAATTGTTCTAATATCCAACTTTTTGCTAAATTTATTTTTTTAATACTTATTTTGTGCCGGGATTATCTTCATATTTGATAAAGCGTTTGCAGCAAGGTCTCTCTGCTTCTGCCCCCTATTTTCGGGTACTTTTGGATTAAATTAATATACCGAATCAGAGAGGCATATTCTAATCACGACGGAGGAATAATCATGGCTGAGATGAGAAATTTTGCCCTGCGAGATGCTCAGGGAAACGAGATTGGAGTCTTTACAGGAAAATCGCCCAGACAGGCTGCACTTAAAGCTGCTAACCGCGGATGCACTGACATCAAGTTGCGGGAACGCGGCACCAAGAAAGTGCATGTCTTCACTGGAGAGAGAGTACAGGTGGACAAGCCTGCCGGAGCGCCGACCTGGATGCCGGACAAGATCTGGAAGCCAAAGGTAAAGAAGATCGGCATCGAGAAGCTGGAATAAAATAAAGAAATAATCTAAAAAATGCTCTGCAGGCCGGCCAGTAGGCCTGCCTTTAACCTCGGGCTCTTTCGTCTCAAGGTCCGAGAGAGCACTTTTACCTTTTATCCTTTTCTGGCAAGCTTTTTAGCTGCACCAGGCTTAATGGGGCAGACGATTTCAAAATATCTGTAGCTGCTCCAGGCTCCGTTTCCGGCATCGTTGGATGCCTGGATGCGCCAGAAGTAAACAGAATCTCCATCAGGCAGAGCATTGGGCAAAACCAGTAAGCACCGGGACCCGGATGTCACATCTGCTGCATCGCACCACACATCCATGACGTTGAGTGCATCGCCGTCGATCTGGAGATGATACTCTGTGGCTGCAGAGGCCGCTGTCCACATGAATGTCGGTTGGGAGGATGCGGTAAGTCCTGCTGGAGACAGCGGATTGGATCTTCCAGGAAGTTGTTTCCGATACTTGAAGCCGAGGAAATCGCTCCAGGGCCCGTCTCCCCTGCAATTGACAGTCTGAATCCACCATCGGTAGCTTCCTGCACCAAGATCAAGCTTCGGGGTAACGGTGCAGGTCTGGCCGGTGAGCACATCTGCAGCATCATAACAGGACTCAAAAATGGGCGCATTTGGCTTTCTAACATCCACGACCTTCAGGCAGTACCGTGTGCTTGCTTCCTCAGCCCTCCATACAAATGTAGGATTCTTGGTGCCGATGGCATCGTTTGGCGAGATGAGAGTTGCCTTGCCAGGCAGGGATGTGGATTTGCAGACGGTGAATTTCATCTCGCGACTCAACGATTGCCCTGCGCAGTTCCAGCTCTTGATGCTCCATTTGTAGTCTCCGGGGCTAAGGGCCTGCAGGGGCGTCGCCGAGCAGCTCTTGGGTGCAGCAGGAAAGTCTGATGCATCATACCATTGCTTGAGCACAACCTTATCATGATCATCCTTCACCATCAGGCAGTAGTAAATGCAGCCGGCAACGCCTTTCCATGTGTAAGTGAGCTTGCCGGTATTAACAACACCAGAAGGCGATATAAGGTCAGGGGCTGCAAGATTCGGGCTGGACGATGCATTTGATAGGCCTATCACCTGAGCGACAATCTCGCCAAATCCAGTACAATTCTCCATCTCACTAATATTCTGAGGCGTCTCAGCAACGCATAACGCTGCCAACGACAGCATCCAGGCAGCAACTGCAATTGCCAGCAATCCCTGCAGCAATTCTCCTTTAATCATGATACCCTCCCTAATCTTTTAAAGTAATTTGTACACATAGAATATATATTTTTTTACTCAAAAATCTAACAAGTGAAAATAATGTTTTGGATAACGTATAGTTCAATAAAACCTTAATATCAGTAAAACTATCTTATTGAAATGAGAACAACTTCGGAAAAAGAACTTGTGCCTCTAGGGCACCAGCCGTCTTCTGTCTCGCGGGAATAGCACGGCGTCGCGAATATTCTCAAGATTGAGCATGGTCATGACCAACCTGGACAGCCCCAGACCCCATCCGGCATGAGGCGGCATGCCATAGCGGAAGGCCTTCAGGTAGAACTCGAAGCCGTCCGGGTCCAGACCTTTCTCTTTTATGCGTCCTACGAGTTGATCATAGTCATGTACCCTCTGCGCCCCGGAGGCCAGCTCCATGCGCGGATGCATGAGGTCAAATCCCCTGCAGACCTCAGGTCGGTCCTCATAAGGCAGTGTGTAGTAGGGCTTGATTGATGACGGCCAATCGGTGAGGAAGTAGTGCTCACCAATGCTCTCGCCAAGAAACCTCTCCGTCTCCGTGTCGAGATCGTCTCCCCATTGCATCTTGACCCCGGCCTTCTCAGATGCGAGATCGAGGGCCTCGGTGTAGGTGATCCTCCTGAAGGGAAGCTTGGGAACGGCTAGATTTAGGCCGAGAACCTCCAACTGGTATCGGCAATTCTCGGATACATGCCGGTAGGCTCCAACCACTGCCTCTTCCAGGAGTTCCATGACTGCCTTATCATCGGCAAAACTTACCTCAAGATCTATGGATATGGCCTCGTTGAGATGGCGGCGTGTGTCGTGCTCTTCCGCCCGGAATATTGGGCCGATCTCAAAGACCCGGTCCATGCCTGCCCCCATGAGCATCTGCTTGTAAAGCTGAGGGCTCTGGTTGAGGAAAGCCTCCTTCTCGAAGTAGCTGATTGGGAAGAGATCCGTTCCACCTTCAGTTGCCGCAGCCACGATCTTGGGTGTGAAGACCTCGGTTACCCCTTTTTGATAGAAGTAATCCCTTAAGCTCTTTAAAACGGAGCTTTCGATCTCGAAGGCGGCGAGAACCGATGGCCTCCTGATATCCATGAACCTGGCATCAAGTCGGGTGTCCAGTTCGCACTCCACCTTCTCTGTGGGGTCGAGGGGCAGCGGCACCTGTGCGGCATTTATCACCCGGATCTCGCTTGGAAGTATTTCGTACCCGCGAGGAGCTTTCGGCTCTGCTTTGACGTTGCCGCGCACCAATACCACGCTCTCCCGGCTGATAGTGCGTGCCATCTTGAAGACCTCTTTTCCAAGAAGCTTCTTGACTAAAGTCACCTGAGCCAGGCCTTTTCTGTCTCGCAGTACCAGGAAGGCTATGCCGCCAAGGTCGCGCGTCTCATGGGCAAACCCTGCTAGGGTAACCTCTTTTCCGTCCATTTCCGCGTTAATATCGCCTGAATAATGAGTTCTGAGGATCAAGTCATCTCACGGATGCGACAATGAATTCCTGATATAAAAGGCGTCTGGATATCAAAAATCAAAGATAAAGTCTAATAAGAGAAATGGTAGATATATCTGCAAAGAACTGCAAAGCCTAACTGTTCAATCGGGTCTAAAACCATGACGCTATCCTTTAGGGACCTTATGGGCCAGAAAGAATTCTGGATATTTCTCTTCGTCTCAGGTTGGGTGCTGCTCAACTGGCCTCTGATCAAGCTGGCGGAGGGATATATCTGGAGGGGCATGCCGGCCATACTGATCTATGTCACCTCAATCTGGCTTGTCTTCATCCTCGCCCTGTATCTCTTCGATAGGGGGAGCATTGAGTGATTGGACCTCATCTAGCTCTCGCTGTCATGGTACTTTACCTGCTGCTGTTATTTCTCATTGCCAGGTTTGCCGACCGGCAGAAGCTACGTGGCAAAAGCATAGTCGCCAATCCCTATGTTTATGCCCTCTCCCTCTGCGTCTATGTCTCGGCCTGGACATTCTACGGCTCAATTGGTCGGGCGGCATCTACGGGGCTAGAGTTTCTGCCCATCTACCTGGGACCCGTCCTGGCCATGACCATCGGCTGGATCGTCATCCGGAAGATGATTCAGGTCTCGAAAGAGCATCGTCTCACATCTATCAGCGACTTTATCAGCTTTCGATATGGACGAAGCTGGGCCATTGGTGCAGTGGTGGCAGCTCTTTGTATGATCATGGTGACGCCTTATGTGGCGCTGCAGCTCATCGCCATATCCACGTCACTGGAGGCGTTGAGCGGCTCGGAGATAGTGCTCTTAGGCATCGATGTGGAGAGCAAGCTTGTGGTGGCCGCGCTCCTGGGTGCCTTTGCAGCCATATTTGGGGCCCGCCATCTCGACCCTATGGAACGGCACGAAGGCCTGGTCGCCGTTGTAGCCTTTGAATCGCTGGTTAAGATTGTGGCGTTTCTTTTCGCGGGATTCTATGTCGCATACGGGGTCTTTGGCGGGTACGGAAACATCATAAGTCAGATGGTCGATCTGGCCTCAACAAATCGGGCATATGAGAACCTCTTGGATGTAGAGCCAACTCTCTGGTTCTCCCTTACGCTCGTCTCATTCTTTGCCATCTTGTTCTTGCCTAGGCAGTTTCATGTTATGGTTGTGGAGAACTCTGAGCAGAGACATCTTAAAAAGGCCATGTGGCTCTTTCCCCTATATCTATTGTTGATCAACGTATTTGTTCCAGCTATTGCATGGGGTGGGCTGCTGCTTGATACCTCAGGCCTCAAGGATGCATTCATCATTACCATCCCCCATAACATGGGCCAGGACTGGCTCTCGCTCTTCGTGTTCATCGGGGGGACGTCCGCTGCCACAGCCATGATTCTGGTGGAGTCTGTGGCTGTGGGCACTATGCTTCTCAATGATCTGGAGATGCCATATATTTTAAGTCACATGAACAAGGAGCGAAATCTGGCAGGGATCATCCTCAATACCAGAAGGCTCAACATTCTTCTGGTTGTGTTTCTCGGATACCTGTTCTCTCTAGCCGTAGCCTATCAGACTCTGGCCGACATTGGAGTGGTCTCATTTCTCGCAGCCAGCCAACTGGCTCCTTCAGCTCTGGGAGGACTGTACTGGAAGAGGGGCAGCCGCAATGGGGCAATGGCAGGACTGGTATCCGGGTTCCTGCTCTGGAGCTACACGGCCCTCATTCCGACGGTAGCCAAGGGACATGTGTGGCTCGGAGATCTCGTCGAAAATGGTCCCTTCGGCATAAAAGCTCTCATGCCCACCAATCTTTTGGGTCTGGATCTGGATGTCTGGACCAACTCAGTCTTCTGGACGCTTCTCGTCAACTGCAGCCTTTATGTCCTGGTCTCCTTGGTCAGCAAGCCCAGTCTTGATGAGGAGAAGTCCGCGAACTGCTTCGTTGACGCCTATCATGAAAACGGTTCTGATATCGAGCACGGGACGCAGACGAAGCGGCAGGGAACAATTGCAGATCTGGAGGCGACTCTAGCTCGCTACATCGGGGAGGGGCCAGCCAGAAAGCAGGTTGACGACTACCTGAAAGGGATGGAAACCAGCCGGGATGCCATCAAGTCCGGACAGCTCAGTCAGCTCTGGGTGCAATTTGAGAAGACGCTGACCGGCTCAGTGGGCTCCTCAGCCACCAAGATGATTGTGGATGACCAGGTGTCAGTCAAGCCGGTTATGGAAGCAGCTATAGAGACGCTGCCTGCCTACGACCTGGTGCAGGGAAAGATCTATGTCGTGCCGGAGATCGCCTATGAGGTCTTTACAGATCAGATCACTCATGGTGTGGAAGGGCTGTGCATCACCCATTCTGCCCCGGAAGAAGTGAGGCGACGCTGGGGATTTAAGGAGACGCCCATCATCAAGCTCTCAGAGGAGAGGGGAAGCGATCGTTACATCTCACCGCGAAATCTGCCATTGCTCTTCATGACCATCAAGTCGTTCGTTGAGTCCAGCAAAAAGAGCATAGTCCTGATAGACAGTATAGAGCAACTGGTCAATGAGAACGAGGGAAAAATCCCGCATAGAGAGATCCTGGACTTTGTCTATCAGATGGAACTGTTAGGGCATAAGACCCATCTCGTCCTGGCAGAGAGGCCTGACTATGTCCATACCGGTACGCACTCTCGCATAAATGAGTGCAAAGAGCTGCTCTTTAACCTGGGGCCCCTCTCAGCCTATCTGTTTCGCCTCTTCTCTGAAACCATGCTCACTCAACTGAGCCCCGAGGTGAGGCGAGATGTGGCCATAAAGGCCAATGAGAGCATAGCTCTTGGCGCGTTCTTTGATGTTGCCAAGAAAACGTTGTCTGACGATTCCGCTGCAGGTTGCGAGCCAGATATGCAGAATGCTTTTCAGACTGTAGCATCTCTAAATATCGGCAATGATCTTGTGTTGACCAAGAGAAGCTTCTTTTTAGCCGTAAGAAGGCTATCCAGGATTATCAAAGAGCATGAGCCCTCCTTCGACCTCAACGCCACCCTGGCCGAGCTCATGAAGAGCTATGGGCGAAGCCCTTACGAGATATCTCTCATTCCGGGGACTACATACATCGTAGCCGAGGAAAAGCCTCAGCATAGCCTGGAGCTTTATAGCGATCTGGTGATTCACGGCATGGACGGCCTGTGCTTGAGCCGCTATAATCCTGAAATTTTGAAGGAAAGGTACGATGTCCCTGCTGATACTGTAATATGGCTGACGCAAAAGACTGAGCCAGGATACCGGACGGTGGACCCAAGCAACTTCCCCCGGCTCTCCAGCATGATCTCCGATTTCCTGGATCGGGCCAGCTATCCCCTCATATTGCTGGAGGGAATGGGATACCTCATCACCCAGAGCAACTATGAGACAGTGCTCCGCTTCGTGCAGTCTCAAAGAGATGAGATCGCCCTAAAGAGTGCAGTGATGCTGGTTCATATCGACCCGCTCTCATTGGACACAAAAGAGCTGCATCGTCTGAAGAGCGAGATGGAGCCTCTCGATATGTGATGCCGAAAAGTCATTTATAGTTGATTGACGAACATGGCATCATGAGCGACCCAGGATTGTTATTACTAGGACTAGTCATAATATTTGGGGCATTTTTAATATTAAGATCCGTCAAGAACTTTATAATCAATGCCATATTCGGGTTGGTGGTTCTCTTTTTAGCCGACGCTGTTGCAGGACTTGGGATACAATACAACTGGCTTAACATTTTGATCTGTGGCATAGGTGGTGTCGTTGGGGCATTTCTAGTGATACTGCTCCACATACTGGGTTACGCAATGCTATTCCAGTTGGTCTGGCTCAGTTGAACTTGATCTTTCGTTCCTGGCTAGGACGCTATCCAGACTTTCATTTATTGTTGAGTTAATGTTATTAAGATTTTTTAGAAACTTACACCCTGTGGGCGTGGTCTTATATAACTTATTATTCTTTTCAAGATATCCATGCTGGGTCAACCATTCGAGATACAATCCTGCATTCTTAAAATTGAGATTCACCTGGTAGACAATCTTGGTCTTGCTCGAACCTTCTGTTTTGCAGAGGTTGAGAATGCAGCTTAGTATCTCTAGCTTATTTCGTCTTGTCATCTCAATACTCCACTCCCTCGGCCTCAAACTATTATATTATCTTAGATACGGATAAAACTTTCGTAACTTTAGTACTATGTGTTTAGGTCAATCAAGTACGAATGCATTATTTATATTGAGCTTGAAAAGAATCACTTCAAAAAATCAGACAATATGATGTGTTGCACGTCAGGGGCGGTTCAATATAGCGACAACGACCTGATCCAGTTCTTGTGCATCCCGGACAACAGCTCCATTTCCTTGGCTCATGATTTTTGCCAGATCCCGGCGCAGGGGCCCCAAGCGAAGGGCTGACCTCTGCACCTCTGCCTCGGATACAATCTGCCGAAGCCTCTCCAACCTAAGTCTGAGTGCATCTGGCTCAGAGAAGAGGTCTGATAGATCACGCAGTGCTCGGACCACTTTTTGTCCGCGATCAGTCAGCTCGATGTAATTTATCCGCCCCTGCAGACTGGAGGATACAAGCCCACGCTCCTCCAGCTCGCGGAGAATGCTGCATGTGTATGGAACCGTGGAGTCTATGCGTTTGGCGATCAGTGCGGCATAGGCGTGCTCTATCTCCTCCACTGCTAAAATGGCTGAAACTGGCTTCTCCCTGAAGAAAAGCCGTTCCAGTGGTTTTTTAAATGAATCCTGGTCCATTCTCAGGATTCAATCAGGCCTGCTCGCCAGTTGTGAGATCTTGGGGCGTAATGGCAGGGGATGAGAGGGCCTGCATTGGTGGAGTTATGTCCAAAGACCTGTCGAAGTCGTAGTAAAGATCAGCGGACTTTATTGCAACGGAGATGGCTCCCAACTGAACTGACTGATTGAACATGGTTGCCTCTCCTGAGCTGGGATCTACTGCCCCGATGAGCTCAGGGGTCATGGTAAAGCTCATAAAGCTCTCATATTTCACAGGCAGATAGGAGCTCTTGGAGATCCAGATTGTTTTTTCAATTTTGCCCGTCTCATTCAGCTCGGACCTGTTGAGGGACGGCAAGAACAGAGGGTACTGAGTCACCTTGGCAGCTATTGCAAAGGCGGTGTTGAACAGAGATGCGTTATCCTCGTCTCCGGGCACTATCTTCAATTTGTAGGCATCCTCGCCATTGACAGACTCTGTGCCAATCTCCTCAGTGGTAGAGAGATTGAATGTGCCTGCCAATGCTTTTATCTGGTTATTTCTGTCTGGGCCCCAAACCTCTTCTGCCTGCCTTGGATCCACAAGATGCGTCCAATTGCCGCTCCCGTCATCCATATATGTTGAGTTGCCAATCAGATAAAAGTCAACATTCGTGGTTGTGACGTTTGCAGGCAGATCAGGAGCCTCCAGCATGTTTTTGGTCGAGCTGTTGGCATGGACCTTCAGGCCCTGGAGGTCAACGGCTGCAGCGGTCTCGACGTCTTCCGTGAACGTGTTCAACTTCTCTGTTGTGGTATTGTTGCCAGAATGCAGCTTCCAGGTCGAAGTCAATGTACTCTTGAGGCTGTAACTGGACAGGTTCTCTGCAGATGATATGGACAGATTCTTGAGTTCTTCTGCGCTTTTGTCTGCAACGCTTGGACCCTTCTCAGTACAACCGGAAATGGCTACTGCAATTAATATAAGTGCTACTAGTAATCTCTTCATACTTTATGGCCTCTCACATATATCAACAAATATGGATCAAATCTTCTGCATCTTTCTCTGCCCGGCCTTTACAGCAGGACTTCTTTCCCGGCAGGCTCAAACCTCTCACCAGTGATCATCTCGAAGAGCTTGATGTATATCCTGCTCGTCTCTTCTACCACCTGTAGAGGTAGGGCAGGAATTGGCGGCTCCTCGCGTCCGGCCTCTCGAGCCCCGTAGAGCTGGTCTTTGTAGCCAGTCTGGCGGTAGTGCTGGCGCACAAATTCCTTGGAGAGGTCCACGAATTTGCCTGCTTCGTAGCTGGCTTTATCCCAAAAGCGGTCCTCATCAGCCGTTCCGTAGACATCGATCACCATGATCTGTCGGTCCTCGTCAAAGGCCAGCTCCTTCTTTCCGTCTACGTGAATCAGGCCTCGCGAGGCAACGCTCCTGCCGATGTCCTCGTCGATCTTAAGCACCATCTCGCGGGCATCGTCGTACTCCTTGGCCGAGAGCCCGGAGATCTGCAGGGCCTCCTCCTTTTTCAGAAGTCGGTCCGTCTTCTCGAGCTTGGTTGAGACCTCGATGAATGGCTCAGGCAGCCTCTCACCTGAAACGACTGTGTGACCCGAGGGATAGCCCAGATCCTTTGCCGAGATCTTCCCCTCTTTTACCCGGTCGTAGAGAGATCCGGCCACAAACCAGCGGCATATCCATTCCAGGGGTATGAGGTAGTTCTTGGATTTGCTCGTGATCTGGCCGGGCTGAAGTATATCGACCTTTTTGCATAGCATTCCTGCAGGCGGCAGGTACTCCAAGAAGTGAGTCTTGATGCCCATCTTCTCGGCTCTATCAAACCAATAGACGCCCTCGCGGCTGAGGGTCTCACCTTTAAAGGGAATCTGGCTCGGGATGACCTTATCGAAGACTGAGATGTTGTCTGTGAAGCGAAACTCCAGTCGGTCCCCGAGGTCGTAGGCCTCTTTGACCTTGCCCTTCATCAATAGCTTACGCTGCATCGAGTTGACGTTGGCCGAGAAAGATAATAACACTTTTGCTTTATGCCGTCCTAAGTGTGGAGAAAAAAAGAGAGAATTAGAGAGGCTTAATCGAAGTCCTCTCCGCCCATGCCGCCCATGCCACCTGGCATTCCGCCTGCGCCGCCAGGCATGCCGCCCGGTCCGCCGGACTTGGAAGCGATGACGTCGTCGATCCTCAGGATCATGACTGCAGACTCGGCAGCACTGTTGATGGCCTGGGTCTTGACCCTCAGGGGCTCGACCACACCGAGCTTGAACATGTCCACGGGCTCGCCGGTGTCCATGTCCAAGCCTGCGCTCTTGACGCCCTTCTCATGCTGGCTTCGCAGAGCGACCAGGGAGTCGATCTGATCAAGGCCTGCGTTCTCTGCCAGGGTCTTGGGGATGACCTCCATTGAGTCAGCGAAGGCCTCGATGGCCAACTGCTCGCGTCCGCCAACGGTTGCTGCGTACTCGCGCAAGCGCAGGGCAAGCTCGACCTCAGGAGCGCCGCCACCTGGAACTAGCTGTTTGTCCTCGACTACCACGCCGACGACCCTCAGTGCGTCTTCCATTGCGCGGTTCAGCTCATCGACCACGTGTTCGGTTCCGCCGCGCAGGATGATGGATACGGACTTGGGGTTCTTGCATTCTTCTACGAATGTCATCTTCTCGTCGCCGATCTTTCTCTCCTCGACGAGGCCAGCGTTGCCCAGATCCTTGGCAGTCAGATCGTGGATGCTGGTGACAACCCTTCCGCCGGTGGCGCGTGCGAGCTTCTCCATGTCGCTCTTCTTGACGCGGCGAACAGTGTAGATGCCGTCCTTGGCGAGGAAGTGCTGGGCCAGGTCATCGATGCCCTTCTGGCAGAAGACGACGTTAGCTCCTGTGGCCTTGATTGAGTCCACCATGCCCTTGAGCATGGTCTCTTCCTGGTCCAGGAATGCCTGCAGTTGATCCGGTGATGTTATCTCTATCTTGGCATCGACCTCGGTCTTCTCGATCTCGATGGCTGCATTGAGCAGGGCAATCTTGGCACCGGTTACCTTCTTGGGCATATTGGGGTGCAGTCGGTCCTTGTCAATGACCATGCCGTGTACCAGCTCGGAGTCGGTGATTCCGCCGCCTACCTTCTTCTCGACTGTGATGTTGTCTACGTCCACAGATCCGTCTTCGTCCACTACGGCCTGGACAGCCTGAACAGCCAGGTTGGCCAGCTCGTCTCTTGCGGTGCCGGAACCCTTGCCGGTCATTGCAGTGACTGCGATCTTCTTGAGAAACTC
>CAZFFD010000019.1:0-34233 GCA_964518035.1 uncultured Methanotrichaceae archaeon
CCATGCCCTTGGAAAGTGCTTGAGTATATAAATGCCAAGCTTTTAGGACTCTACAGTCCGTCGCGTCGATTCGACTTCAGGCCTACCCTTTGTACTCCCCGCCCACCAGCTCACGAATGCGTTGTGCGATCTTGGGCCCCACCAGCGGCGCATCCTGCAGCTCTTCAGCTGATGCAGTCATTATCCTCTCGACGGAGCCGAAGTGTTTGAGCAGGTTCCTGGCCACCGTTGGACCAATGCTTGGAATGGCAGATATCAGATATTCCTGCTGCTCCTTGAGAGTCCTCGCCGTCTTGTGGCCATGCACCTTGGGCTCTCGTCCTTCCTGCGTCTCTCTTCGGACCAGCAGAGCGATGACTCTGGCTGTCTCATCCTGGTCGTCGGTCGGAATGATGGGCACGCCGTAGTCCACGGCAACCGACGCTAACGCACCCTGAATGGAGGCTGCATTCATCTGGGTGGTGTAAAGATCCCTCCCTTCCAGAATCAAAACAGGCCTGTCGTAAGTCCTGGCCAGATCAGCAATCTGCCTGAAGAGGTTTCTCTCCGGATCGATGATCGATGAGACAAAATCCTGGGCGGTCTTGCGCTCGATCGCCACCCGATCGCTGACCACGTAGTCTCCTACTTCCAGATTCCGGACGGTTACCTCCAGGCCCAATGCCTCCAGGAGCTTAGCCATCTCCCTCTCCCGGCTGTCCACAAAGATCGCGCCAGCGAATTGGACGGGCGCTTCTGGCGCCACCATCTCTGCTACACACTCTGCTGCACTCTCTGCTGCCCTCACAACCTGCGAGGTCTCCATTATCTCCTTTTCGCCATCTTTCAGGCCTTCTATTTTCTCAGTAACGCGGGCAGGACACTCGGTTATCTGAATCTGGCGGGGGACCGACTCTTTATGTAGCGGCGAGATGTCTCCACTCATATCCCTTATCTGCCGGTTCATGGTCTTTTCTTTGCGATCTGATATCCAGTAATAGGCCTCATCCCTCGTGCCCTTGGCCATCAGCACCACCACTCTGCCAGCTCTGGCTCTGCCCGTCCTGCCCTTTCTCTGAATGCTTCTGATCTCGGAGGGCACCGGCTCATAAAAGAGAACCATATCGGTTGCAGGAATATCGATCCCTTCCTCTCCGACAGACGTGGCAATGAGAACATTGAAGTCACCGGCTCTGAATTTGCTCAAAATCTCTGCCTGCTTCTTCTGGCTCAGGCCCTCGTCATGCTCCCGGCTGGACTGGCCCACAAATCGAACAGCTCGAATTGCCGGATCGTCTTTTAAGAACTGGAGGAGAGACGTGGCCGTATCCCGATAGTTGGTAAAGACCATGATCCGAGACAGGGGGTCCACCTCAAGTTGCTCATGCAGGATCTTCTTGACAGCGGCGGGCTTGGGGTGCTCCACCTCCAACTTTTGCAGGGCATCCACGATCTGCCGGAACCTGGGATCCTGCATTATCCTGCGGGACGCCTTCGAGCCGCTTCGCGAGAGGGCCTCACCCTCCAGCCTCTGGAAATATCTGGCGAGAGCGTCAGGTCCCTGAGTCTCCGCCAGCTCTACAGCATGATACAGCTTGAGAATCTCTGCCAGGATGGAGATCGCCATAAAGGTCGTCTTATTCGCCTGGGACTTGGCCGAGGACATCAGAGACGCCTGCAGTCCGAGCAGCTCCTTCTTGGTTGATTTGATGTCGATTCTTAAGGGGCTCACTGCCAGGCGGTTCAGGTTGTCTATTCTGGTTTTGAGAACATCCTCGATGGCCGAGCGTATGGCAAGAAGCTCCTTCGGAACGACGAGCTTCACCCATTCGATCTCCCGCTCGTGAACAAACAGCGCGACGTCGGGGTCATTCTCCGTCCGGGTCTGAATCTTCTCAATTCCCAAATTGGTGCAGATCTCGGCTATCTTCTCGCTCTCGCTGCCCGGGCTTGCAGTGATCCCCAGAACGAGAGGGCTCTTTGCCTCGCGATGATATCGATTGGCAATATAGACATAAGCGTAACCGCCCACCGCCCGGTGTGCCTCATCGAATATCACCAGGGAGACGTCGGCGAGATCTATTCTTCTTGAGAGAAGATCGTTTTCGATCACCTGTGGCGTGGATACGACGATGCGACTGTTTTGCCAGGATTCAACCCTCTTCTCAGGATGGCTCTCTCCTGTGAGCATTGCGACCATCTTGCCGTCTTTGAGCACCCGCTCCAGGAATGCTGCATGCTGTTCCACCAGGGGCTTGGTAGGTGCCAGGAAGAGAACTCTGCCCTTGTCCATTCTGGCCAGCAGCACCATGAGGGCAATTACAGTCTTGCCGAGGCCAGTAGGTACTACTATCAGGCTTGAGGCCTTGAGTGCCGTAGCGGCCAGATCCATCTGGAAGAGGCGCTTTTCAACGGTTTGCGGCAATAGACTTGGGTGCTCCAGGTAAGTGGACATGGCAGATCATTTTCCCTTTGTTATATTTGATCTCAATGCACTTAATACTAATGTAATTAAATTTAATTTAACTAATATTATTATGCAGCATATGGGTTGAGGTTGGAAAGGGCGATTCTATTGGCATAAGCCGCATGATGCAGGCGCATACTCCGCAATCTATCGGTCAACCCGCGAATATATTACATTGGGTTTCACCTCGTTCTCCTTGATCTTAATGCATCTATATGTCTGTTCATGCCTATTTATTATTCGTAATATATCAAACATACTATTTTACGTACAATAAATTTTCCTTATAGATCTTTAGATGATTTTATGACACCACATATGCGAGTTTTGGAAGGATAAATTTATATAATATAAAAGTAACAGAGTGATAGAAAGCTAAATTTCGCTCGTAAGCGAGATAGCTTTATTGATCGCTAAAAAAAAGGGGGCGAAAAGAAATATGAAGGGAGTAATGATTGTTGCATTTGTGCTGTCAATTGCCCTTTTGGGAGGTTGCGGCACGGTGCTCGCTAATCCACCACTGGTACCACCAGTGCAGTATGAACAGTTCTGTGAGAACCAGAAGGTTTCCGGATCCGGAGTAATCGACGTCAGCACGTCGATAATCGATAAGAAGCTGGCACTCGAATACTACAATACATTGGCCGGCGATGGTGACCTGGAGCTTGACTCCGAGCATGCTTATTCCCAGGATCCTGATAAGCTCAAGAGGAACGTAACCTCGGTCAACGGCGGAAATAAGTCCGGATTTAACCTCTACGAGACCACCAAGATGACCTATGCGGGCGCCACGCCTCTGACCGGCGGCAAGTACCTGCACTCCAAGGCATTCTATGGCGGCATTGGAGCCAATGTTCAGGAGATGTTCTCTGTAAACGAGATGGAGAAGGATGAGACTGCATTCTTTGCCTCTACCACACCTTATGAGCCCAAGGACAATGTCAGTCCGGAGAATCTTATCAAGAAGCTCAAGGATGCAGGAAGAGACACTGAGAAGGTTGAGGAGCTTATGACTGCCAAGAACGACATTTATGTTCCATCCCATCTCATAGGTCTGGAGAGCAAGAACTCCTTCAATGGTACCTGGGGAACCGATGCAACGTGGCACAAGATATTCTACAAGGATATAAAGGCCCACGAGATGTTCACCGGAGTCTTCGAGGCCGAGAAGACCATCAAGTTCCATGAGAATCCAGTGCCTGACAAGATCAATGTACCCTGTGAAGGCATCGACTGCTAGGGAAACCTGGCAGCACTTTTCTTTTTTCATTGCGCTTTTGATCCCTATAAAAATAGCTGAAAGCAAGTTCAAAATGAGGTGGATCGAAGGCAAAAGAAATAAATGGTTAGACCTCAAGTACCACAAAAAAGGGTAAGATTGAGTACCCAGTTGAGAAAGGAGGTTCATGAAATGAAGTTGATTCTTACTGTCTTCATCGTTGCAGTTCTTCTGGCAGGCGCTGCAAGTGCTGCCGAAGTCAAGGAATTGAGTACGTTAGGCAAAAAAGCGAGCGTAGAGGCGGTATCTCTTCCCAAACTCTCGCCCACCATGCCGACCATCGCCCCAACCTCACTAGGTGGCAATGTGAATACCGCTGTGAATGACCTCAGCACACTCGGAAAGAAGGCAGCGCTCAGTGTGAGCACAGCCACTATCAAGGGCGCGTCTCCAGTTACTATCACACCTATGTTCGCAGTCAAGAACGCCAATTCAACCAACCTGGCCGGATCTGTCGTCACTCTGCCCCAGGCAATATCCGCTAACGCTTCAGTGTACACCCCACCAATCGCAATATTTGGTGGCGCTTAGAAGAGGTAGATGATGAGGGTTGAGCTGAAGGTCGATGGAAAGGATGTTGATTTGAATGCCTTTACTCAGGAGATCATCGGCAATGCAGCTGCAGCCATGGCTGAGTCTCTGCACGGTGTAAGCTCCGACTGGAAAGGAATTGAGATCAAAATAGAAAAGTGATCTGTCTCAATCCTTCTTGATCTTTTTAAAAGCAGATGTCAGATCAATAAAATAAGTGCCTTCTTTAACTGCCATGATCAGCTCTTCTCTCTCGAATAGGGAGGGCAGGTTCAGCTCGTATGTGCCGGGAGCAGTTATCTTGATGCTCTCCAGTGTTTTGCCCGCCGGTTTGCCATCAAATCTGTTGCCATCAATTTGATTCTTGCCATTGTTGTTGCTGTCGTCTTTCCGGCGTGGCGCATCCTCGGGCGTCTTTATGCGGTGAGGGCTCTCATCTTGATACGCTGCCTCTATGCCCTCTCTAGCCTTTGGCGGTTCCCTCACGCCCATAGCCCGGGTTATTATCTGCTCGCTGTGCGTCTCGCTCTTATCATTCCGCAATCCCTTCTTCACGAACATGAACTTCTTCCAGCCGCAATTCGGGCATCCCTTAAGGATGTCTTCACCTGAATCAAAGACATTGTTGCAGCGGGTGCAGATATGAGGCATCTAGTCTCCCACCGATACCTTGGTGCTGATCTGGTATTTGTCCTTCTCAATAGTGCGTATCTGGTTGGCAGGACCTATGATCGTCATCCTGCCTTTGATGGATCTGCCGAATATCCGATCTAAAAACGATCCTTCCTTCTTGGAGGGGTAGCTCTCAATCTCTATTCCGGAGAACTCGTCCACTCGAATCTCGGTCATGGTCATCTCGATGAGGCGTACCTCCTCATCCGGAGTAAGTCCGTTCTCCAAAACGACGATCTTGCCGTTCTTGACCTTATCAAGGATGAGCCGAATCTTCTCCATAGAGGTCATGTTCTCCAGCTTCTCCGCGGAGATGAGGTCCATATGCACTTCTCTCATCAAGATCACCCGAAATGAGCTGCTATCGCCTGGTAAAGATTATCTATATTCGATCCTTCCAGAGCGGAGATCTGCACCATAGAATGCTGGGGAAAGGCCGCTTTGATTCTGGCAGGAGATGCGTTGGGCAGATCCATCTTATTGGCCACGATGAGAAGGGGAAGCCTTCTCGCCTCCATGTTTCCAATCACTGTGACATTTACCTGGGTGTAGGGATCCTCGGTTGAGTCCATGACCAAAAGCACCCCGTCCAGGTCGTCCAGCCATTTTATAGCTTCAATAACGCCCTCAGTTGCCTCTTTAGCTCTCTTTTTGGATTCTGCTTCAGAAAGGCCGAAGGCCATAAACTCCTTGAAATCAATCTTCGTGGCCATGCCCGGAGTATCGACTATGTCAAGCTCAATGCTTGATCCATTGGCATTGATCACCACGCCCTCCTTTCTCATGGCTCTCCTCGTCTCGTGAGGAATTGGAGACACCTCTCCAAAGCACTCTCCGTCGGTCCAGTCATGCAGGATCCTGTTAGCTAGCGTGGTCTTTCCGGCGTTAGGCGGGCCGTACAATCCTATCTTGGCCCTCTTTTTTTTAAATATCCTGTTTATCCAGGACCCAAGGCTCTCTTTGAGGCTACTGATAAAACCCATGTCCTACCTCATGGGTTGATAAGGGGATGTCTGTACTAATAATTTTCCGTGACTTATAGCTCGGCTGCCAGGTCAAGAAGAAAAATGGCTCTTCGCTATCTCCCAACTGGAGGTTACTGCGGCTCTTGAGTTTTTGTTTAGTTGCTCTGTGCGTACTCTGTGAACTCCGTGCTGGACACGTCATCTGCCACTGGTTGCAGCCGGTTACGGACTGTCACCACATCAGTCACAGAGCGCACAGAGGACTCACAGAGGCTGCCCAGAAAAACGTTATGTGCATTAGCAGCCTTGGCTGAATATATCCTGGGCCGGACAATAGCTTACGAATCCATCAAACTTCCCGGAATGACGCACGGCCTTCCAGGCCTCTTTCAATGGGACATCTTTGATATTGGCGTAGCTCTCCTTCAGGTAGGGACAGGCTCTCACGCCGCCATCAACTGCCACATGCATCCATCTTCTTCCTGCCATGCAGCCCAGCATCTGGCCCTCAAAGTAGGTATTGGCAAAGATCCTTGGCCCGCCTGGAGTGGAGTTGATCTTTTTGTAGATATCTACGATCTTCTCTCTCTCGATGATGGTCAGCAACTCTTCAGGCGTTTTTGGCATGCCCTCCCAGATGGACAGCTCATGCACGCCCAACTCTGTGGCCAACTTGTAAAGATCCAGGATTCTCTCCACCTGCCCGCCTTTGATATGGCAGGCCATCGTGACCATCAGTCCCGTCTGAAGCGCGATCTTTATGGCTTCAAGGGCCAACGAATGAGCCCCGGCGACACCCCTCACCAGGTCGTGCTCCTCAGGATTGGTACTATAAACGCCGATGATCAGATTGTACAGACCCGCCTCTCTGAGCTTGACAGCCTTCTCAACAGTCAAGTCCAGGCCGGGCGTGAAGAGATTGACGACGGCTTTTTCAGGATTGACATGCTTGATGAGCGAGTAGATGTCATCCCTCAGTAATGGATCTCCTTCTGTGAAGGTGATGATGCATGCCCCAATCTCCTGGGCCTGATCGATGACTCTTTTAATCTCCTGGCTGTCCAGCTCTCCCTCTCCCTCCTTGATCAGACAGTGGTCACAATTCGCACCGCAGCGTCTGGTGACCTCAATGGAGACTGTAGAGGGAACTGGCCGGCCTATCGCTGACCTTGCCTCATTTATCAAGAGCCTCTTGAACGGCCCGCTTGGAATGGGTGGCAGCCATGTGCTAGCAACTATGTCCTTGAGCCTCACCTGGGCAGGCTTCTCCTCAGCCAGCCTCTGATTCATGATATTCAAAATCGGCTGGATCATCCGGGCTAAAGCGCCTGAGGCCTGCAGGATTCGCAGGTCCCTATCGAAGTCCACGCATAACGCGGCCGTCCTGATGAGCTGGGTCATTATTCTACCGGTTTTTTCGTGGCAGTTATAGAGTTATCGCTTCTCTGAGAGATAAGGTTAAATCGACGGTGTCTCTTGTACGGAAGCGGTGAAGCTAAAGTGTCTGAAGTTGTACTGGCCTATTCCGGCGGCCTGGATACATCAGTTTGCATTCCGCTCCTCAAAGAGCGCTATGGATTTGATCGAATAGTCACAGTTCTAGTAGATGTCGGCCAGCCGCGGTCGGATGTAGATCGCGGAAACCAGAGGGCAAAGCTGCTGGCGGATGAGCATTATGTAATAGACGCAAAAGAAGAGTTCGTAAAGGACTACATCTTTCCCCTGATCAAGGCCAACGGCTCCTATGAAGGATATGTCCTGGGAACAGCCATAGCAAGGCCACTCATAGCCCAAAAGGCAGTCGATATCGCTATCAAAAAGGGCATCAAGAACCTGGCTCACGGATGCACGGGCCGCGGAAACGATCAGCTCCGGTTCGAGGCCATCTTTCGGGCTACTGACTGTCGGGTCATTGCGCCCATGAGAGAGCTGGACCTCGCCCGTGAGTGGGAGATAGACTATGCTCGCGAGCACGGAATTGAGGTTCCCGTCACTCGCGACAAGCCCTGGTCCATTGATGAGAACATCTGGTCCCGCTCGATAGAAGGCGGAAAGCTTGAGGACCCATACTTCGAGCCGCCTGAGGAGATCTACGGCTGGACGAAGAAGCCGGATGCAAACAGGGCTGCAGAGGTCGTTGAGATCGGATTTTCTGGTGGAGTTCCAGTCTCATTGAACGGCGTGACTATGGGCGGAGTTGAGCTTATTGAGAGGCTCAATCAGATCGGCGGCGAGCATGGTGTGGGCAGGACTGATATGGTGGAGGATAGGGTGCTGGGGCTGAAGGCCCGCGAGAATTACGAGCATCCTGCGGCCACAATCCTCCTTGCGGCTCACAAGGACCTTGAGCATCTGGTCCTATCCAGAGCTGAGCTTCGCTTCAAGGTCATGGTGGACGAGGCCTGGTCCGAGCTGGCTTACATGGGGCTGGTGGGCGATCCACTTTACGCAGACCTCATGGCCTTCCTCAACCAGTCTCAGAAGAGGGTCAACGGCTCTGTCAAGATGAAGCTCTACTGCGGACAGGCCATCTCAGTTGGACGCCGGTCTCCCGATGCACTCTACTCCCAGGATATGGTCTCCTTCGACTCCCAGACTCTGAGCCAGAAGGATGCGGAGGGCTTTGCCAAGTACCACGGCTTCCAGGCCAGACTGCTCCAGAGAAAGAAGCTGTAGAAAAAATCGGAAGGGCAGGATTTATTTGATATCGCTGCCCAATATCTTTGGCATGTCTCGACTTGTGATATCAGAAGACGCCAGGTCTGGAGATCTGGCGGCACTTGCTCTAGCCATCAATGAGATCCTACGGCTTCCCGTTACCTTCCGCAGCAAGAGACATCCTGGTGTGCGGGTGGAGAATGGAGCAGTTCTGGATGACAACTACAGCGGACCGGTTCTGGAGGAGGTCATCAGGACAGGCAAGGGCATCCGCACCATTCCGGCAACGGGCGCCTATCAGGGTGTTCCTGTGCGCGTTGCCCCTATAATTGTGGATGGCCAGGCCATTGCTGCAATTGGTGTAGTTGACGTGATGGGCACTATCGATATCCCAGAGGTCTTTGGGGCCTATGGTGATGTCATAAAACAGGTCCAGGGCCAGGCGCCAGAGAGGAAATGAATATCCGGAGAGCAGAGCCGAGAGACCTGGCTCAGATAGTCCAGATCGAAGGGCTTTGCTTTCCTGATGAAGCAGCTTTTCCTCCCAGGATGTTTGCCTACCTCATTCGCTACGCAGTCTCAATAGTTGCCTGCGAGCCAGAGAAGAAGGTTTTAGGCTTTGTGATGGGATATGCCAGCGGAAAGGCGGGAGCTGTTTATACCCTGGATGTCCACCCTGACTATCGCAGGATGGGGCTGGGCTTGAAGCTGATCTTTGCACTGGAGGCGCAGCTTGATCTTCTCGGTGCCGAAACGATTCGGCTGGAGGCCGCAGCAGAGAACCCGGAGGCAGTAGCGCTTTACAAGAAAGCTGGCTATCAAGAGAGAGAGCTGGTCAGAAACTACTACGGGCGAGGAAAGCATGCCCTGAGGATGTACAAGAGCCTATGAGTTGGGACGTGTTCTTATGCTCAATGATAAAAGCCGTATGAAGAGCGGTGATATGGAGGCAGAGCTTTCTGCCAGGGTGGACGGGCTAATTGACGAGTTCATGGCCGCAGTTGACGATTTGACTGAAGAGAGGCATCTGCAGAGGGGCATTGCCCGAAGTCAGTTACCTTGCAGCACTGTAGCCATCCTCGACAAAAAAAGCCTCTCCATATTGGGGCAGTTCCGTATGGAGAACAGGATCGCAAGCTACTTCTACAGGCCTGATGTCGTTCTGACTCCCCAGCGGGCGGCCAATAGCGCCCAGTGGGAGTTCGGATTTGACGATCCCTTCATCATCCAGTTTCCGGCAGAGCTGATGGAGCAGAGCAGCATTGATCGGCGGGCGACTTTGCGGGTCGTAGCATCTGAGCATATCGACTCAGAGTTCCTGAGGCTGCAGCAGATGTTAAGCCTCGTGCGCACCCGACCAATATTCGGCCAGACATCTGAGCCGGTAGGAGCCAAGACCATCCTTCTGCTCTTGCCGCAGGATGCGGGTCTGCGAGGAGATGAGAACCCTATCGCAAGGGCTATCTCGGCTAACAATCTGTCTTTTAGTGAGGCACCAGACATCCGCAACGGGAGAGCTGCAGTGCGTGATGTATGGGATTGCATCAATCATGCCGCAGCGATAGTTGCCGACCTTACGGGAGCTGATGCTGGAGTGATGTATGCTCTGGGCATCGCACACACTCTAGGAAAGGAGACCATCCTGATCTATCCGCAAGGCTCAAAATATCTGACGGATATTCCGAGAACGCACCGAATAGAGTATGACGATAGCGAGGCAGGTAGGGCTAAACTGGACGAAGAGCTTTCCCGGATGCTAGATACAATGCTCGCGCCCATTGTGGAAGACTAGACCAGGACATGGGCAATTTGGATGAGCCCCGCATGGGGCCAGTAATGCCAATGAGGCCTATAATGTTATATATGTCCTGCATTTATACGAAGCTCCGACTCCGAACTCAGGTCTCCTAGCTTCATTTGACCCAGGAGGGGAAAAGAGGTTGAAAAAAATAAGGTTGGCAATCGCAGGCTTGGGAAACTGCGCCAGTTCCCTGATTCAGGGGATAGAATATTACAAACATGTTGATGAGAAAGAATGCATAGGACTTATGCATTATGATATCTGCGGTTACAGAGCCAGCGATATCGAAGTTGTGGCGGCCTTCGACATAGATGCGCGAAAAGTGGGAAAGGACGTAAGCGAGGCCATATTTGCACCACCCAACTGCACCAAAGTGATATACCCAGATGTTCCCCACAAAGGCGTCGAGGTCAAGATGGGGCCGGTTCTGGACGGCGTCGCACCTCATATGGTAAATTATCCTGATGACAAAAGGTTCGTAGTGGCTGATGTGGCACCCTGTGACGTGAGAAGCGAGCTATTGGCAAGCGGCGCGGATGTTCTGGTAAATTATATGCCGGTGGGCTCTGAGCAGGCTGTGCGCTTTTATGCTCAGGCGGCACTGGATGCTGGTGTGGGCTTTGTCAACTGCATGCCTGTCTTCATTGCCTCCAATCCGGAGTGGGCCAAGAAATTCCAGGATGCCGGCGTGCCCATTGTCGGCGATGACATCAAGTCTCAGATTGGTGCCACAATCGTCCATCGCGCTTTAACTCAGCTCTTCAAGGATAGGGCCTGCGTCATGGACAGGACCTACCAGCTCAACATCGGTGGGAACACTGACTTCCTGAATATGCTCAGCCGAGAGAGGCTCAAGTCCAAGAAGATCTCAAAGACCGAGGCTGTTCAGTCTATACTTGATGTGCCTCTTTCTGATGATGATATACACATCGGCCCATCGGATTATGTGCCATGGCAAAAGGACAACAAGGTCTGCTTCCTCAGAATGGAGGGCAGGATCTTTGGAGACGTCCCCATAAACCTTGAGTTGCGTCTGTCTGTTGAGGATTCGCCTAATAGCGGCGGAAGCTCCATTGATGCCATAAGGATCTGCAAGGTGGCCAAAGACAGAAAGGTCGGCGGTCCGCTTCTGGCTATTTCTGCTTACACCATGAAGCATCCACCTGTTCAGTATCCCGACGAGATGGCCAAAGAGATGGTAGAAGACTTCATTCTAGGCCAAGCAGGCGATCTAGAGGGTGCGAAAGCATCCAGGCCGCAGGCCGTGAGGGCCAGATAATCATGGTGTTTTGTTCCCTGGCCGTAACAGCTCGACCGGGGATTGCTGCACCTTTCCGTTATTCATTCATAAATAGAAGTACATAGAAATTCCAGGTGACGGCGATGTTCTTTGAATATTCTGATGCGAAGGCAGTGGAAATGCTTCCCGGGCTGATCCGCCGGACACTGATCAGCGGTGACAAGTTGATGATCTGCCGGTTTGACCTGGACCGCGGAGTGGAGATTCCAGTTCACTCTCATCCCCATGACCAGGCTGGATACATCGTATCTGGAAAGATCCGGGTGACGGTTGATGGCAAGAGCCTCGATCTGGGGCCGGGCGACAGCTACTCGGCTTCATCAGGCGTGCCTCACTCGGCTTTGGCCTTGGAGGCGACTGTGGTTGTGGACACATTTTGCCCTCCGAGAGACGACTACAGAGGTTAGCGAAAATACAATTAATTTCCTCCACATAAAGCGGCGAAGAGTCCAAATTCCTAATTCGTCGGAGGATCAGATTCGATCCTCCTTTAGGAGCTCGTTTTCAGCGACTTTCAGGTTAAATAGGCCATACTTCCTCTTGTTTAACCTGGCGCGCTCTTCGATCAAAGACTTCCTTTGTTCTTCTGTCATATTTTGCATCAAGATACCACCATCTCAACTTGTCTTGTCGCCAATGTAAACGCCCCTGCCAAGAAAGACATAATCATCGAAAGGTCCGGTGGGATTGGGGGTTGTGCTGCGCTCCGTACACTCGACCTCTTTGCCGCCAATCAGAGCGAAGAACGTGGGGTGTTTATCTATCGCTGACCGGATCTTTTTTTGCTTCTTTGAATAGAAGTAGTAGCCGTCATAATCTGCCATTTTCATGCCTTCTCATAACCAAATTCGTCTCTCTTAATCAGCTTCTGGCCGCAAGTCTCGCAGACCGGGTTGGCTTTGTCCTCGTTGTGATCTATCCACTCCGAACCGCAGTTGGGGCATCGGGGTAAACAGACTGATATGCCCACCATCTCAGTCCAGCCTCCCCTCAATGCCATAGACCGCACATTGGCCTTCGAAGCAGCCCGCCGTCTCGTGTCGTTTGCCTCCGTTCATGAGACTATGGGCCCTCAATTTTTTAGCGTACATCACATCTCTAAATTCATTCTTGTAATTATATTTAAATAATGCCATTTGCAATATCCTCCCTGAATCGAATCTATTCTCTTCTATTTCTGCATCCGAAACATCTCTTTGCGCACGCAAAGGGCCTACTGCAACCACCTAACCCAGATCAGGACCGCTACCATGCCAATGCCGATAGCAGTCCCCATCGCAAGAAATCCTTCAACAGCTAATGCATTCATTAAACTGAGCCCTAAATTAGCCAGGCCTTCGATGGAACGGAGCATGCTGTTTTTTGGAGTCTCCTCTTGCCTTATCCATTGAAGAATCTGGCTGCCGCTAACGCATAAACATTCATTTGGTGCATTTCTTTCTATCATTCCCCTAACTCCCGAAAGAGCTGGCCGTCGCTAGCTACCGCTCCGATATCAAAGCGATCGATTCCGCAAGTTGAAAGTGGTACAACTAGCTTGACGAAGTCCTTTTTCCTTCGATCTGACTCTTTAATGCGATACTACTATGTAGCGATTGCACACCCGACACCCAATCCAAGTCTTCACCTGAATTGGGTTTTATAGGCAAAATTTCTTTGCAGATGTATCTAAGGACACATCATAGCCGTGCTCTCGGCTAAAAACGGAACTATTGAGCCTCGACATGCCATGTGGCTTTTCACCCAACATATATTAAATTAACTGCGTCACTGAGTGTCATTCTCGATCTACTTTGCTGCATCGTCCATCGGATGCCTGGCCGGATGCTTGCGGCATCAGTCACAAGAGAAAGGCCGTACCCATTTTCTCGCTTCGCCCTTAGCAATCCTCTGAGATAAACTTAATATCAACTTGAATCGACTGGCAGCAAGCAGAATAAAATGATATCGGGGAGAGTATAATGATAGCCAGGAGAGCAGAGGAGATAGCTCCTTTCATCGTCATGGAGGTCTTGGAGAAGGCACGGGAGATGGAACGCAGGGGAATTGACATAATCCATCTGGAGGTGGGCGAGCCGGACTTTGATATACCTCCTGCTGTAAAAGAAGCCACCTGCCGGGCACTGGATGAAGGGCTCACCCATTACACCCATAGTCTCGGCGACCTGGATCTGCGTGAGGCCATTTGCGAGCACTACCTGGATACCTACGGCGTTATCGTCAAGCCTGAACAGGTGGTCGTCACCTCCGGCACCTCTCCGGCCATGATGCTGGTATTCGGAGCTCTCCTTGAGAGGGGTCAGGAGGTCATCATCTCCGATCCGGGCTACGCCTGCTATCCAAATTTCATCAATTTCCTGGGCGGCGTTGCCGCAAAGGTACCGGTCTATGAGAAGGACGGGTTCCAGTTTCGTCCAGAGGCGATCCGAGAGAGGATCAATCGGAAGACAAAGGCCATTCTCATCAACTCTCCCTCAAACCCGACTGGCAACGTGCTGTCTGAGGCCACCATGCGGGACATAGCCGAGTGCTCGCCCTACATAGTCTCTGATGAGATCTACCACGGTCTGGTCTATGAGGGACAGGAGCATTCGATGCTCGAGTTTTCCAATCGTGCCTTTGTCTTGAACGGCTTTTCCAAGCTCTATGCCATGACCGGCTACCGCCTGGGGTATCTCATCGCCCCTGAGAGTTTCGTCCGGCCCATTCAAAAGATGCAGCAGAACTTCTTCATCTGCGCGGGCTCTCTTGCCCAGCGGGCAGGTATCGCCGCCTTGAAAGATACTCGTTCAGAGGTCGAGGAGATGAAGAGGATCTACAACCAGCGGCGAAAGTTTATGATAAAAAGGCTGAAGGAGATCGGCTTTTCCATCACAGTTGAGCCGACCGGGGCCTTTTATGTCTTTGCCAATGCCCGAAGCTTTTCGGGCGACTCATACCGGCTGGCCTTCGACATCCTGAAGAACGCTCATGTGGGTGTGACTCCTGGAATCGATTTTGGCAAAAACGGCGAGGGCTACCTGCGGTTCTCTTACGCAAACTCAATGGAAAATATAGCAGAGGGGCTGGAGAGGATAGAGAGATATCTTTAGCCGATCTTGGCGGAAATGCTTGCCTGGATGATAGAAGCGCTCTGGAATCAAGAGACAACCTCGCCACCATCTCTTTTCCATTGCACTATTCCCCTGGATAAATTGTAAAGCTCTACAAATCCCATTGAACTCATGAGCAGCAACGTCTTTCTTGATCTAACCCCGGTGCGGCAGTAGAGCAGATAGGCGGCATCTCGATCCAGCAATGAGATTTGATCTCTGAAGGATGGAGATTTAAAGTCGATATTGATCGAATCCTTAAGGTGGCCCGACTGGTGTTCCTGTGCGGTTCTAACATCCAGTATCACCAGATGTTTTGAACTCGGCGAATCGTTCCATTTTTGTAGGCGTGATTGCCGTTCGATGAGCGTCTTGCATTCTGAGGAAGATAGCTCTCTGATTACGACTCCGATTTCCTCTTCCAGGTCCGAGAGGTATCTCTTCAGCACAATCGTCCTCTTCGCCGCCAGCCTTTTAGCGCTCCTGGTATGCATGCCGGCCTCCAGTTTTAGGAGTTTCTTGTAGAAATGGTCCAGATTCCATCGTCCGTCATCCGGCTCTCTGTACCGGCAGAAGGGATCTTCAGGATGATACATCTCCCGTCCGAGAGCGCCTCCTGTGAGAAAGACGCGGGCAATGCCAACTGCGCCCAGTGCATCCAGCCGGTCGGCATCCTGCAATATTCTGGCCTCCAGAGTAACGGGAAGGATCCCTCTGGAAAATCTGTGGACGTCTATCGCGTAGAGCACTTCTTCTTTCCTCTTTTCATCCAGACCCATTGAATCCAGGAATGTCTCAGTAGCCTGCCGTCCAAGGTTTTTCTTTTCTCTTTCAGGGTCGCCAGAATTATCTTTTTTATCCGATCCCACGTCATGCAGCAGTGCGGCCAGGAGCAGGACGGGCATGTCCGCTCCCTCTTCCTGCCCGATCCTCCTGGCATTTCTGTAAACCCGCAGAATATGGGTGAAATCGTGGGCCGGATCGGATTCTTGGTAAAGCGAACGTATCTCCTCTATCCAAGGCGATGGATCAAAATCGACGAAGGTCATTGAGAATGTGATATGTCTGCACAGAAATAAAAAAATGATGTTGGAGGCTAAAGCTAGCTGATGGGCGCGTAGATGATAGTCAGTATCTCTTGAGGCGCAACCTCTCTTGGATCATTCAGATAAGCTTCTCTTATGGGGCCGGATAACTTCCTGCCATTCTCCACCAGCCAGAGAAAGAGCCGCTCGTATGTTGGCCCGCACTCCTCGTAAGGTCCTTTGTAAGCGATCTTGGCCATCGTTCCGCCAGGAAGCTCGTAGCATTTGATCTCATCGGTCTCGGATATGGTCCTTGCTATGGGAACACAGACCTCTACATCGGCACTGCCGGACTTATCGGCTTCTTGGGCTTCCTCTGCGCTTTTTTCATGAAACAAAAAGAGTGGCGGACCGGCGATTATCGCTTTTTGGCTCAAGACGTATTCAAAAAGCGCGCCAAGCATTGGTGCGATCTCTTTATAATGCCCGCGTCTTCTCATTCCAGCAACAAGCCTGGGCTTTTCATCCACGGTCTGTATCTCGGTCATGCTATCACTTCAATATATATTGTACCAATTATTTTTGGACCGTGCCTGGCCACCACGGTCTGATATTCGTAGCCTAGCATGGCTCTTCGCAGGGTGATCCGTTCAGTTCTCCCAGAGTTCCATCGTCATATCATGGTAGTATTCGATCCTCGTTGGGACCAGCTTGAGAACAACATACTCGGGGTTCTCCGGCGTCTGAAAGTAAGGCTCAAGTCCCTTGTCCCAGAATTTTCTTTTCGTCTCCAGATCGTCATAGATGATTGCCTTGCCCCAGATCATGACGTAAGGATCGGAAAAATTCTTGCCGGACCAAATAGAAATAGATACATTTGGATTCTTCCTGATCTGAGCCACCTTCCGGGAGCTTTTCATGGTTGCTCCTACCAGTGTGAGATCCTCCATTCCGGCCATTGCCAAAAACCTCACGGCTGGTCGTCCCTCGTCTATTGTGGCCAGGGCAGCGACATGCTCGCCGCCAATGACCTTGAGAATGCCTTCTTTTATGGACATGAATAATTTCATAGAGTTTCTCATTGATAAAAATGTTGTATCTGTGCATCAGACCCGAATTTCCCGCTCAATCATCTCTGCAGATATCGCGATGCCCTTGCAGGTATGCATGTTGAGCGAGAGGAGCAGGCCCACCACATGGCCGTCCTGGATCAGGGGGCTGCCGCTGTCGCCAAGTCCCGGCAGATCGCCTGGGGGCAGCACCACGTAGACCACCGACCATGATGCCTCCGAGATTCTGCAGCGCATGCTGTGCCGGGAGTTCTTGATCTCCGCCTCGCCGAGATGAGGCCTGGCGAGATCAGTGGCCCGACATGCTCCGAGGATTGGGAAGAACGCCAGGTCTGCGTCGTTCGGCACGTAGGCCACCTGACAGGTGAGGCCGCCCACTTGCAGCCTATTCGTTCCGGCTGCCTGGAAGACGTGCGCCGGAGCTACGCCAGCATAGGCTCCCCGCCAGGGGACTACTGCGCCCACCACTCCACCGGAACGCCCAGCTACGAACTGGTCGCCTGATTGGATCACTCGCAAAATAATCTGATCTCCTGGTAATTAGGATTTTCCTGCCTTTTCGAGGGAAAATATATTTGCCTGCATTGACAAACGCAACTGGAGGTGAACGCAGTTTGCATTCTCGAATCCTGATTCTCGCCCTGATTCTCTCGCTTGCCCTCGCGTCTCCAGCATCCGCCTACGGCAGAAGCGTCGAGGACCTGGTGGGCTCTTTTTCAATCGGCAAGACCATAAAAATTGGAAGCAGCAGCGAATGCTTTACCACCGGGGATGCGCTCGACCCCCTGACACCACCCCAAAGCGGGGCAGCGGGCCCCCTATCCGACGACCAGGCTCCTAGCCTTGCAGGATTCGGCATCGAGCCGCAGCAGCTCTTCCAGGCAAGCATGAAGCCCGTCAACCTCACGGCTCATCTCATTGACGACCAGGCTGTCTGGGCGGCTCAGGCGGCATTTTCCGGTCCGTTGGGGCAGGAAGCCATTGCCATCTTCACCTCTGAGAGCCGGACCTCAGGAACTGCAAAAGATGGACTGTATTCTGCTGAGATGACTCTTCCTGAAGACAACGAAACCGGCGATTGGCTGCTGCGGAATTTTACCTTGGTGGACCAAAAGGGCAACCGCAAGGTCCTGCTGGGAGAGGATTTGCAGAGACTGGGCCTGCCAATGATGATAAATGTGATCTAGCTCCCGCCATCATTTTTGGCTCTTCGCGGAATCGTGTGGGTTGGACTGCATGGAGAGATCAGACATAAATTTTTCTTTGTTCCTTTGTGTCTTTGTGGTAAAATGTTGCACGCTGATCACCACAAAGGCACAAAGTCACAAAGGCTTCAGGATTCATTATGCATACTCCAAAATTATTTATCGCTTGCGAGGCCAACTACGAGCATGTCTTATTATGGGGCGGTTCGGCGAATACTGATAATAATATTCGTCTTCAATATTGTCACCGCCCTGGCCAAGGGAGGCTACGGCCTGTTCACCGGCTCATTGAGCATGGAGGCCGACGGCCTGCACTCTATCTTCGACAGCACTGCTAACATCATCGGCCTTGTCGGCATCTCCCTGGCTGCCCGTCCTCCTGACAGCGATCACCCCTACGGTCATGCGAAGTACGAGAGCTTTGCATCCATCGGCATAGCCATACTTCTCTTCACCAGTTGCATTCAATTGATCCTGGCGGCAGCAAATCGCCTGCAAAGCGGGTCGACCCCGGAGATCACCGATCTGTCCTTTATCATCATGGCAATTACCTTGGTCATCAATATTGGCGTCTCGACATACGAATATGTCCTCGGCAAGAAGTTGAAGAGCAGCATCCTGGTTGCCGACTCCATGCACACTCGAAGCGATATCTATGCCTCATTGGGAGTAATTCTAGGGCTCATTGCAGTCGATATGGGCTACCCGCTGGCAGATCCAATCATTGCCCTGGCCATCTGCGGCCTGATAATTCACACGGGCCTTGAGATCATCCGGGATACCTCTCCTGCTTTGCTGGATCGTGCCCCAGTGGAGGCGAAGGCGATTGTCGATCTTGCAGAGTCAGTCGATGGTGTCTGCAGTTGTCATGCGGTACGTACGAGGGGGTTAGCAAGCGAGATCTATGTGGACCTGCATATCGGAGTTGATGCTGAACTCAAAATGGACGCCGCCAATATGGTCAGTGATGAGGTGGAACGGGCCATAAAAAGCAAGATTCCTGGAGTCAGGGATGTGGTGGTCCATCTTGAGTCCAAGGATAGATGCAGGCCGAAGGACTCCGCCGGCAAATAGAGGATGAGAAAATATGCAAGATATCACTATCATAGTATCTGAGGCGGGAACTACCGCCGCCAGGACCTTTGCCTACAAAATCCAAATTGATGGGAATGTCGTCTCTGAGAGAATCCTCACGCCTGTTCAGACTGCACAGGTGCATGAGCTTGCCCTGCAGTACTTCTCACTCCTGGAGGGCGCTGGCCGGCATAAATATGTATCCGCAAAAGGCTACCTTCCAATCCTGCGCGATGGCATTTCTCATCTTTTCCAGATGGCCGCCGGGAGGGATCTGGCATCGTGGATTTCGCCTGGTGCAAGGCTGACTGTTATGTCGAGCATCCCTGAGGTCCTGCAGCTTCCCTGGGAGCTGCTATCTCATTTTTCGGATAAGCCCGGCGAATACGGCGACATCAGCGTCATTCGCCAGCCTATCGCAGCCTCTGCCGCAGTCGAGAAGCTCAATCCCTCACCAGGACCGTTGCGCCTCCTCTTTCTGGCGTCCGAGCCCCTGGACTACGAGGCGGAGGAGAAGTCGATTCTTGAGGCGGCATGCGGTCTGGACATGGAGGTAGTCATCTGTGAGAGTGCAACCATTGAAGAGATCAGGGATCTGGCAGAGCGATTTCGGCCTCATCTTTTGCATCTCGCCTGCCAGGCAAAGATGGCGGAAGGCCGGGCAGCGTTATCTCTGGAGTCTTCTAATGCGACGGCAAGGAGAGCAGCTCTGCTGGGGGCCGAGGATCTCGCTCTTGCTCTTCAGGGACTGGGTCTCGCAGGAGTCATCCTCTCTGGACCTCAAAGCGAGTCCTCCGTCGCCCTGCATCTGCTCTGCCAGAGGCTCTCAGAGACAGTTCCCATGGCGGTGGCTTGGAATGCAGAAACGGCTCGCGCCCGGCCTTTCTATAATGCCCTTGCTTCAGGTCAATCGATTGAGTTGGCCCTCAGAACCCTTCTCAGAGAGGGCTTATCTTCATCTATGTCCTCATCAGCCGGCCTTAATTCGATGCCCGAATCCTTCCCGGCTCTGTACTCGATAGTTTGCCAGTCGATGATATTCAACCCGCAGGAGAAGCAGGCAGCATCCACCGGTTTTCCCTGTCATGAGGTCTCCTCTTTGCCAGGCCTGAATGAAGGCCGTGCGGATTGCTTTGTGGGCCGCAGACGGGAGATTGCAGAGCTTCTTCCTGGCCTTCGAGACGGCAGCATGAATGCGCTCGTGATAACAGGCCAGGAGGGTGCGGGAAAGAGCACTCTTGCCGTTTTCCTCTCCATGCAGATGAAGTCTCTTGGCTACAGCATTTTGCCGCTCTACAGCTCGCCCTACAATCCAATTACCAGCACCCGTCTTCTGGAGGCTGCAACTGCTCATTTGGGCGGATTGGGAATAGAGGTGGCGGCAAAGGACCTCAAAGACGCAAAGCGTTCTATTAAGGAACGACTGCGGGTCCTGGCTGATGCGCTGAAAACGTCTCCTATCCTAATGCTCTGGGATGGTCTGGAGACGGACGGCCAGAACGGCAAGATTCTGGACCCGGACTTGGTCGAGTTCTATCTTCAGATGCTGCGGGGCCTGGGCAAGAGCCGGGCGATTGTCACATGCAGCACGCTGCCTGCGGATGCTCTGACTCTGCCCGCCCGCGCTAGGAGGTGGGAGCAAAAGGGCCTGTATGAGGCCGCTTTCATCAGAGCTCTTCTCAAGGATGAAGCCGTAGCGAATCGATATAAAATTGGCGAGATCAGCTATGCCAGTCTGGCCAAGCTACACTATTCTGCCTTTGGCCTTCCATCTCACCTGGCCCTGATCCGCAGTGCTCTCTCGCTTGGCGATCTGGCACCGGGGGAAAATGCTCTCTCAAAGGTCACCTCTGGCCTCGCCCCTGCATCCTATCACTGTCTCTCTTGCTCCGCGGTCTATGGCATTGCCGTGAGCCTGGAGGGGTTTCTAGCCGTCTGCAGCATGACTCGCGAGCAGGCTGCATCAACAGTCCATCAGTGGCAGAGTCTCTCGCTTGCTTATGCCGCAGGAGATCTCTGGTCAGTGCCCACAGGCATCCGAAGAAGCCTCCTGGAGGCACTGAGCCCAGAGGAGAGGCGCGCGGCTAACAGGTCGGCTGGAAGCTTTCTCCGAGAGCTGGCCGAGGCCGGGCGCGCGGCAGAGTTGGGCCTCTCTCGATTCGATCTTCTCATGGAGGCGCGGGGACACTATCTGGATGCAGATGATCTGGATGCTGCTGTTGCAGTAACAGCTCGAATCAGCGGCTACCTGAGGCGACGCGGCCATCACAGAGAGCTGATAAGGCTGAACCTGGGGATCTTTGATCTTCAGATGCAATCGGCGTCGAGCGCAGCCTGGATCGCTCAGGCGCAGCTTGATCTGGGCGAGCATCGAAAGGCTGCGGAGTGGTACAGGAAGGCTTTGCAGATCTCTATCGACCCGGCTTTCTACCATGGTCTGGGCCTGGCGCTGCTTGGAGAAGCGAAGCTCGACCAGGCAAAGGAGGCTCTCCAAAAGGCAGTTGATGCCTATCGTGGCTCAGGCGACCTCTCAGGCGAGGCTGCCAGTCTCGCCCAGCTGGCAGAGATCGACCTGAAGATGGGCGAACAGGGGGCAGCCATCCTCAGGCTGGAACGGGTCATGGAGATCATGAGGCTATTGGGGGATCTGTCCGGTGAAGCCGCTGTCTTGCAGGAGGCGGCCAGACTGGAGATGGCCAGCGGGAACCACGATTCCGCACGCGATAGAATTGTTCGGTCCCTGGAGCTGCTCGAAAATGCCAAAGACGAAAGGGGGGCATCCTTTGCACTCTTCAACCTGGCAAGCCTCGACTTAGAGAAGGGAGACTTCACTGCAGCAGCAGCCGAGTTCACAAGGGTTCTGCCCCGGTTCAGAGAGGTCGGCGACCAAGCAGCTGTGGCCGCAATACTGCATAGCCTCGGGCTAATTTATTCCCAGGCCGGGGAGAAGGAGGCTGCAGCCAAGAGCTTCAAAGAGTCTCTCTTAATAAATCAGTCACTGGCAGACAGAGCCGCAGAAGCGGGAGCATTTTTTCAGCTCGGCGCTCTTGCAGTGCAACAGGATAAGATGGCAGAGGGCCTCAGGCTCATGGCCCTCGCGGCCATTGTCTTGAGGAGCATCAAGAGCGAAGAGGTGAATAATGTCGAGCCACTGGTGGAGAGGCTCGCATCCCAGCTCAAATACAGCCAGGAGCAGTTCATGGTCATGGTGCAGGAGGTACTGAACAGCTACGCGAAGGACCGGGGCTGGGGGATGGTGGAAAAGGCCTGGGGGAAACAGGAGTAGTCAGCAAATTGTCTCCTCGCGATCTCCTATGGGTGAACACAATGATTCCAACCCACACAATTCGGCGAAGAGCCTAAAAATGCCTGGGGCCCCGAGTCCCGTCGTCTACTCGCTCTTCGGGGCAGGCACGGCGTCCACTCCGCAGGCTGCGATCTTCTCTGCGAGCTTTGCAAGAACGTCCTTTCTCATCCCGCCCACGAACTTGATCGAGCCGACCACGAGGTGCCCACCTCCGGATACTCCCCCGTTGGGAATTTCCTCCATCAGCTCTTTTACCATCTGGGGGATGTTCATTCGAACAGCGCGGCTTCGGAGAACTGCAAAGTCCGGGCCGTAGCCGATTGTGACAACGGGCTTTCCAGCGAACTTCTTGCACAACCTGTCATGCACCTCGCCGGATGTCTTTCCGGGCGGCGGGAATGTGAACTTATGCGCGAAGTTCTCCACATCCAGCACATTCATGATGATGCCGTTTGGCAGCTTCGTGCTCTTGACGTTGCCCATGCTTGCTCGCAGTTGCTCGTCAATCGCGGCATTGGCCTGCTCGCACAATAGGTCCACAATCATCCTGTGCCGGTCCAGCCTTCCCAGGCAGAGGATATCGTTGATGAGCCCCCGGCCTTCATTGAATCGCAGCCAGAATGCCTCGTAGTCTAAAGCCAGGGCGACCTTCTTGAGATCCTCCCGACCGTACTTGTCCTCGACCAATTTGGTGTACTCTGCCGCTTCAGGTGCCTCGCTCCTGTCGCCAACGGCTGAAACTGCCGGGAAGTGCTTGATCTTGCTCTCCACCTGGGGGTAGATCATCCGGGCAATCTCTGTCGCCAGCATTCCTGTCGTCAGGCCGAAGTCGCCGCCCTGGTGAGCCGGATTGACATGAGCTATCAGGAACTGGTCCACAATCTTGTGAGGATGGTGATGATCGACCACCAGCATCTCCAATCCGTAGACCTGGGCCTGACGCATGGCCGGGACATCTTCTTCAGTCGAGCCGTTGTCCATCAGAACGATAAGCGGCATCTTCTGGCCATGCCGGGTCTGATCCTCCAGAGCATAGGTCAGATCCTTTGTCACATCCTCCAGCTCGTAAAATGGCGCCTTGCTGGGGGCGCGCCGATAGTTGTAGTACTCGGCATCGGGCCCTCCTACCTCCTTGATGAGCGGCAGAATCGCTGTCTCTATTGCCACTGCCGCGGTGATGCCGTCTGCATCGGCATGATGGCGGACGACAATGGGCTGGGACTTGAAAACGGCCCTCCTAATCTCCTTGGCCACCTGCTTCATTGCCGGGATGAGCTTTGTCATTACCTCGCTCTTTACCAGAAACTCAGTCGCGAAGGGCTCGGCCCGCCGGTCTATCGCCTGCTCTATCTGGTCCTTGACGGCTGACGCATCTCCCCCCCACAGGCGCTTCATGGACTTGATCTCCACCTGGACCTGATTGTTCCTCAGGCTGACCTCGCCTATCACCCGGACCATCATCTCGCTGTCTATATCGGCATAGGCCCTCACCCCAGCTCGCTCGAATGCGGCACAGAAGACAAGCCCACTGTCGTCGGCCACTGTGAAGATGGTAGGCCCTCCAGTCTGCTTGACCTGGATGACCTCTCCTTTTAACATAATCTGCTTTCCAACGAGCTTCGAGAGCTCAGACGCTTTGGAGGTGGGTAGCTCCTTCTCCACCTCGACGGTATTGTAATCCTTGATATCGACGGGCTCAAGCTCGATGTTGCCGTTAGGAAGAATATTCCGAACAGCCACGAAGATTGTTTCGCCCACCTCAGGCCTGCTCTTGAGGTACTTGTTGTGGGCGAGCCCCCTCACGCTCTCGGATAGATCGACAAAAGCCCCGAAGTTGGCAAGACCATTGACCTTCCCCTGGTAGATCTCGCCGATAACGATATCCTTGACATCGCAGGCAGGATCGAGGATATGTACCAGCGGCTTCTTAGCACAGCGCTCGCATAGCTCCTTCTTGCTTGAAAGCTTCGTCCTGCACACAACGCACAGATACTCGCGTCCGAGACCCCCGCAGTCGGGGCAGCTCTCGGTTACAGGTATCTTGCCAGTGCCGTGGCAGACACTGCATTTCGTGGAGCCCATCTCAATCAGCTCCTTCATATCGCTATCCGTTGCATCCCCCAAGGAGATGGACCCGGTCTTTCCGCTGCCTCCGCAGTTGGGACAGGCCTTCTCGCCAACTACCAAGTAGCCCTTGCCCCGGCATCTCTCACAAAGATTCATCGTGGCCTTTGATGCGCCTCGTGAATTTAGCTATTTTGGAAAAGAGCTATAAGACTAAATAAGATGCCATCTCTCCCGCGGCCATGCGAGTCGTGGTTTTGCGTATCGGCCACCGGCCGGAGCGAGACAAGAGGATAACCACCCATGTGGGTTTGGTGGCGCGGGCCTTTGGTGCAGAGGAGATGCTCTTGGGCGGGCGCGATTCTCACGTGGAAGAGAGCCTTGTCGATGTGGCAGAACGCTGGGGAGGCAGCTTTCGACTGAAGTCTGACGTCTCCTGGAAAGGCGAGACGGTGCGCTGGAAGGAAGCGGGTGGAAAGGTTGTCCACCTCACAATGTACGGCTCCAACCTGCCAGATGTGATCGATGAGATCTCCAACTGCGATTGCGATCTGCTTGTGGCCGTCGGCGGCGAGAAGGTCCCTTCAGAGATGTACGATCTTGCTGACTGGAATGTGGCTGTGGGAAACCAGCCCCACTCCGAGGTGGCGGCGCTGGCTGTCTTCCTGGACCGTCTCTTCTTGGGTCGGGAGCTAGTAGGCCAATTCGAGGGCGGCCTGAAGATTGTGCCCCAGGCCAGAGGAAAACAGGTGCTCTATCCTGAATACTCTCCTCGAAAAGAGGATGAAGAGCAATGAGAATTCTGGTAATCGGCATAAACATTCGCCATATTGCCGGGTCTGCAAGCCGTGCCGGGCATGAGGTCATCGCAGTTGATTGTTACTGCGACCGGGATCTGTCGCTGTGGGCAAAAGAGACGGAGAGACTGCCGCGCGAGGGATGGGTGCAGCGTCTTCCTATCTTTGTAGAGCGATTCCGACCGGATGCCGTCGTCTTTGGCCCGGGGCTCGAAGAGGCCACCATCCAGGGTGTCCCGGTTCTCAATAATCCACAAGAAAAGACCTCCCAGGTGTCCGACAAGTTGTGGCTTGCTCGCTGGCTGGAGGAAAAGGGCTTTCCTTTCATCAGGACCGAGACCTCTCCAGAAGGCCTCTCCTATCCATTCCTGGTAAAGCCCCGCAGGGGCGCGGGAGGCGTGGGCTGCAGGGCGGTCGATTCAGCAGAAGAGCTGCAGTGGCAGGAGGGTCTCATCGCCCAGGAGCTGAAGAGCGGCCTGCCTGCCAGCGTGTCCGTCATTGGTAATGGTCGCGAGGCGAGGGCGATAGCCGAAAACGAGCAGCTCATCGGACTCGCCTGGGCCGGAGCAGATGGTTTTCGTTATAGCGGAAACATTACCCCACTCCCTCTTTCTCAGCGTGGCGTGGGTGAGATGGCAGAGATGGCCGAGGAGATCATCGCCGGCCTGGGACTGGTAGGCAGCAATGGCGTGGACTTCCTGCTAACCGGTAGCGGCCCAGTTCCTGTCGAGGTCAATAGCCGCTTTCAGGGCAGCCTGGATACGGTGGAGATGGCCACCAGGATCAACGTCTTCGATGCCCACCTGCGATCCTTCTGTGGCGAGCTGCCACAGCACCCCCCACGGCCTCGATTGACTGCAGGCAGAGTCTTGCTCTATGCTCGCCACGATCTGACAGTTAAAACTGATCTGATGCGTTGCTGGACGGCTGATGTGCCTCCAAAGGGATCGCGAATATTGGCGGGCGAGCCCATTCTTTCAGTCACAGCCCAGGGGTCTGATCGAGAAGGGGTTATGGCAATTTTAGGGTCGCAAGCGACCGCGTTAAGGTTATACGCATAAAACAAAATAATAATAAACTAACGATATAGAATGGCTACAGCAAAAGCTAATGGCCTTAAGCCTGATTTCAGAAAAGGCTTACCAGGACACTACTCTGTATAACCAATTGGCAATTAGCGTCCAGGCCTTGACAAAGCCAGATCCTTTCTCCAGCTTTTCCTTGTCCTTTTCGCTGTACACATCCCTGTCCTTCATCCATGAGTCCATGATTAAGGATGATTTCTCATTGGAATTTAACAATTCCGGTCTGCCAAAAACTGAGATTCAGATGCAGGGCCAGCGGGAATGCCTGTTCCGGCATCGGTATTTAAAGATAATGCTTGATAAAGGTAATATAGCATAAAGAGAGATAGCTTAGATAAATGCTGTGGGGATAAAATGAAATCACCTGAAAGAATTACCGTCGCCTTGGACGAAGAGACGGCAGGCCTGTTCAAGAAGATGAAGGATGATCTTGGCATGTCCCAAAGCGAGCTGATGAGAGAGTCTCTGAAGTTCTTCGGCAAGCACAAGATGCTCTTTGAGTTCGCCGAGGACAAGAAAGTATACACTCATGCAGAGATGCTCTCCGCAGGCGAGCATGTGATCCTAGACATCGATCACTGGATATTGTTTTTAAAATTCATCGAGACGCACCCTGACAAGGAAAAATTCTGGGATCTGCATAAAGAGGTCTGTCGGGCTCACGCAGAGCAATTCAAGCACAAGCTCTTCAATGCTGAGAGCATCCTGAAGAGGCTGGAGGTCTGCAATCTCTTTAACATGAACAAGACCGGCAAGAATGAGTTCACACTCATCTTCGGTTCAGATGCACCAAAGAAATTCGTCAGAATGGAGCTGGAAGAGATATTCGCAGGCATGGGCTTCCTTGTTGAGATAAAAGAGGATTTCTCCAAACTGAGGGTCAAGGTAATCCACGATCTTTAATGCAATCTCTAATTCAAGGCATGAATGACGCAGACATGAATAGCATATCTCTGTCCACAAATCTCCTGGACCAGGTTCAGAAATTCATGTCCAAGAAGAATGAAAAGCTATGTGAAGAATTGAGCGAAAAATATGGCGTCCCCTCAGAGGAGGTGGCCGGAGTAGTAGAGTCCTTTTTGGAGGACACCTACGGGCCGGCGAAGAGACTTGCCGAGATCCTTGCAGTAAAAAATGAGACAACGTTGCTCTTCATCGGCAAAAAAGACTGCGACATCTGCAGGAGATGCGAACCTATTTTAGAGAGCTTCCTAGAGAATCATATGGAGCTGAAGCTGGCAAAACTGAGCTATTCCCAACCCGAAGGTCTGCTCTACCATATGATTCACGACCAAGATCGGGGTAAGCTTCCTTTGATTGCTTTTCTCTTCCAGGGGAAGATCATGGCGGTCTTTACTGGGGAGTGCCATTGCCAAACAGTTTACGAAAAGTGTTATAGTGATATCCTGGCCGAATGCAGCCAAAATATATATCCCCACTGAGAGAACACAACTGCGGCGAGGAATACTATGACCTTAATCGTGCTCAACTTCAAGACCTATCGTGAATCTACCGGCCAAGAGGCAGTCCGCCTGGCCCAGATCTGCGAGGACATTGCCAGGGACTACTCAGTTCAGATGGTTGTGGTGCCGCAGGTAGCTGATATCTCTGCCGTCTCAAAGGCCGTAAAGATACCGGTATTCGCTCAGCATGTAGATGGCGTGGGATACGGCGGCTTCACCGGGCACATAACAGCCGCGTCATTGAAGGCTGCCGGAGCCTCCGGGTCGCTCATCAACCACTCTGAGCGACGGCTCAAGTTGGCCGAGATCGATGCATCCATCGTCGCCTGTCGCGCTGCTGGCATGAAGATGATAGTCTGCACCAACAACGTAGCCACCACTCGCGCGGCGGCATCACTAGGGCCAGATTATGTGGCAGTGGAGCCACCAGAGCTTATAGGCAGCGGCATTCCCGTATCCAAGGCAGACCCAGAGGTCGTCACCAAATCTGTTGAGGCAGTCAAACGCATAGCTCCCAATGTGGAAGTGCTATGCGGCGCAGGGATAACCCACGGCGAGGATCTGAAGGCTGCCCTTGAGCTGGGATCGGTGGGCGTTCTGCTCGCGTCTGGAATCATCAAGGCCAAAGATCAGCGTAAGGCTTTAGAAGATCTGGTTACTGGAGTTGCCAAATGATTGCAGTGCATGTCCGGGTATCGGGCCGGGTGCAGGGCGTTTTTTATCGCGCTTTTACCCGTGACCGGGCCATCGCCCTGGGTATCAAAGGCTGGGTTAGAAACGTTCCGGGCGGTGGAGTGGAGGCCTTCTTGGAGGGAGAACGGAAGCAAGTGGGCGAGCTGCTCAAAGCCATGAAATCCGGGCCCACAGGGGCTATCGTCCTGGGCATGGAGCTGTCCGAGCTGGAAGGCAAAGGATACAAGGATTTTGAGATAGAATATTAATAATAATTATCCTAAATGATGTGATCTCATGCTTACCGTCAACAGATACAAATGCTGCTACTGTGGTGCCTGCGTCGGTGTCTGCCCGACATGTGCCCTGGAGCTGGTGGAGACCTGGCTGGAGGTCTCGGCAGAGTGCAAAGAGTGCGGCCTGTGCACCAAGATTTGCCCAGTTGGGGCCCTAGAGGTCAATGCATGAAGTGCGACCTGATTGTGGTAGGTGGCGGCCCTGGCGGTTCAATGGCGGCAAAGGCTGCAGCCGAAGCAGGCCTCAAAGTGGTCATGCTTGAGAAGCGCCAGGAGATCGGTGACCCCGTGCGCTGCGCCGAAGGCGTCAGCAAGAGGACATTAAACCGCCTGGTCAAGCCCGAACCGGAATGGATTGCCTCCGAGGTCAAGGGAGCCAGGATCTATGCTCCAGATGGAACGAGCATCGTAATGTCAGAGGACAAGAGCGGTGGCGAGGTGGGCTATGTCCTGGAGAGGAAGGTTTTCGATCGCGGCCTGGCCATGCTGGCTGCTCAGGCGGGGGCCACTGTTTTGGTCAAGACCAGAGCTTTAGGCCTCCTGAGAAGGAATGGTGCCATCAGCGGAGTCTCGGCCCTGAGAATTGGCGAGCCCCTGGAGATTGAGGCTCCTCTGGTCATCGGCGCGGATGGTGTGGAGTCCAAGGTCGGACGCTGGGCCGGCATAGACACTGCGCTCAAGCTTCAAGACATCGAGTCCTGTGCCCAGTTCCTGGTGCATGATGCATCCATTGATGAAGAATACACAGAATTCTTCTTGGGGAACAACATCGCACCATCCGGGTATGCCTGGTCGTTTCCCAAGGGCGAGAAGCTGGCCAACATCGGCCTGGGAATTCAGGGCTCAAGGTCCAAGCCAGGTGAAGCGGTTCGGCTGCTCCATCAGTTCATGAAGACCCGTTTTCCCAATGGCCGTGTAGTGGAGATGGTTGTGGGAGGAGATCCCTGCTCCGGGCCCATTGAATCAGCTATCACTGATGGAGTGATGCTTGTGGGAGATGCTGCCCATCAGACCGATCCGCTCACAGGTGGAGGCATTCTAAATGCCATGCAAGCAGGAGTCATGGCAGGAGAGGTCGCGGCCAAGGCAATATCTGCAGGTGACATGAGCCGCAGGGGGCTCGCCGAGTACGAGACGCGCTGGCGAGAGAAGATAGGCAAGACAATTGCCCGGAGCTTCCAGTTCAAGGAGTTCTTCGTCAAGCTCAATGATAAGGACATGAACCAGCTCCTAGGCTCCCTGGCTAAGGAGGACATCTCAAAGATGGATCTGGCAGGGATGCTGCGCGTCTTATTCCGATTCAACCCGAAGCTGCTCTGGAGTCTGAAGAGCTTGATAATCTAGTTATGGCAGGGCGAATGGCATGTCGTTGTCTGTTCTTTCTCTGACATGCCCTGCCAGAATCTCTTTTGAATGATCTTCTGCTCAATTCTAATCCAGTACAGAAGAGCCATCCGCCTTCTTCGGCAGTCTCTCCATATCAAAAGATACAACGATCTTCTCTTTGTCTGCGTCGATTGCAGCCACGGACATATGGAAGATGTAGCGCAAGGTTCTGTTTCCATCCGGAATACGCAGCCCGTGCTCGCGACGGAGGATCATGGCGCTGGCAGTCTGCAGGGCAGGGCCGCTTTGCAGAAACAAGAGGCCTGGCAGGTTGAGGCGATGGTGGCTAGTGGTGGGATATCTCTCCTCGATCAGCTCGCCCAGCTCTTCGCGACGAATCACGACCTCACTCTCGTTGCTCTTCACAGCAATCTGGCTATTGTCGGCATGTATCAGCTCAATATGGGAATGAAGGGCGTTGAGCACGTAGCTGTCTCCCTGTCCCTTGTTCTCGTCAGGCAAAAGGGCTTCCAGCTTGCTCATAAAGGGGCGCAGAAGCGGGCTGGTCCTTGCAAAGAAAGCCCCGGGGAGGTTCTTAACCTCGGTCCGGGTCAACTCCTTGAGATCCTTCTCGCGGATCTCGATGGATATCATAGTACGTGGTCTTATCTGTACTGGGAAATATACCTTGCTTGGCGTATCAGGCCAAATTCTGAAGGCAGACGGACTGGTCTGCATTCAACATTAACATTTCTTTATAAATAATATGCTAATATGATATATTTCAATTCTCTCTAAATTAATTATTTCGCACTATTTAGGAGCGAATCCGATATATTTCTGCAAAATCGCATCGGTTTTGTAAGCTCGATAATTGGTGCAAAGAAATTTTTACAAATATAAATTCTTAACTTAATTGGTTCAAGGTTGCACAGTCACCTAAATGTAAATGCCATTTGCTTTTTAAGTTATTATCTAAAGTATTAGTCTAATTAAGTAAAATTAAAAGGCATTCCCTTTCAAAACAAATTATTTATATCATTAAGTATTCGTGACAAGAAAAATATGGTGACGATTATGAGAGAGTCCACAGTTAAGATCCTGGATGATAAGGACATGGAATTTGTGGAAACGCTTCGCTCCCTGAGCGTTCCACGCAATGTTGCAACGTTGATAACCTTCCTGGCCAATGTGGACGAGGCTTCATCTCGTGAGATCGAGATGGGCTCCGATCTCCGGCAGCCGGAGGTAAGCATTGCCATGCGCACCCTGCGCGACAATAACTGGATTGAGGAGAAAGAGATCAAGCGAGAGGGCAAAGGCAGACCAATGAAGGTCTACTCGCTGAGGGCTGGCATCGATGAGATCATAAAGCATTTCGAGGAGGAGAAGCTGCACGAGTCTGCTCAGGCCATGGAGAGCATCCAGAGGCTGAAGCAACTCATATCAACATGAAATCATAAATCACATGGCAGGAGGGGCGAGCACCTCCACCTCTATTTTTGCGGCAATATTCCTGCCCAGCGAGATCTTTGAGCAGTCTACCTCAATTACAACGGGCCCGCCAAAGGGCTGATCGGCAATCTTTCTGATGCGCCTTCCCTTCCGTATGCCCATGGATTCAAATCTCTTCTCCCAGTTGACATCGCCATTGACTGCCATGACTTCCAGTATCTGATTGCATGGAGCCCTGGTAAGCTCTACGTACCTCATCTCTGATATATCCGCTCCGTTTGCTTTTCCCTGGCCTAATCCTCTCCGCGGATAAATCTTGCGCAGAAATGTTGACGCTTTCTTGATAGCTATTTAGACCCGGACGTTCACGCCTCTCTCTTTGAGATAGCTCTTCACACTGCCTACAGTCCACTCCCCAAAGTGAAAGATGCTGGCTGCCAGCGCTGCCGAGGCATTTGTCTTCTCGAAGACCTCAAGCATGTGATCGGGGCTCGCGCTGCCGCCGGAGGCAATCACTGGCACATTTACGATTTTGGATACTGTATCGGTGAGAGGAATATCAAATCCTTCGTATGTTCCGTCCCGGTCCATGCTCGTGAGAAGGATCTCTCCTGCACCCAAGGATACTGCTCTCTTGGCCCAGGCGATGGCATCAATGCCTGTGAACTGCCTGCCGCCATAGTAGGAGCACTCAAACCAGCATGGGCCCTTCTCAGTCTGCACGACCTCCCGGCCTTCTTCGATGTTGAAGCGCCGCTTGGCATCAATTGCCAGGACCACCGCCTGGTTTCCATACTTTTCGGCGATCTCGCTGATCAATTCCGGGCGCTTCAAGGCCGAGGTGTTCAGGGTGATCTTATCTGCACCGGCGTTGAAGACCTCTCTGGCCTGCTCAACGCTGCTTATGCCACCGCCCACCGCCAGGGGCACGAATACCGAGCGCGAGGTCTTCTTGATGACGCTGGTCATGGTCTCCCGTCGTTCTGCCGAGGCTGTGATGTCCAAAAAGACAATCTCGTCTGCACCATCCTCGTAGTACTTGCCAGCAAGCTCCCAGGGGATTCCAGCGTACCTGATCTGCTTGAACTCGATGCCTTTGACGACTCGACCGCCAGGCACTCCTAGGTCGCAGTCCAGGCATGGAATGATTCTTCTAGCTAGCATTGAGTGGACCTCACAAAATTCTTCAGTATCTGCAGGCCCTTAGGCCCCGATTTCTCTGGGTGGAACTGAGTGGCAAATAGATTGTCCTTGGTCACAGCAGCAGTGACCTCCACACCATGATCTGTGGTTGCGGCTATTACCGAGCTATCCACAGGCAGTCCATAATACGAATGAACAAAATAGAACATGTCTCCGTCAGAAATGCCGTCCAGAATCTCTACCGGTCGCTTGATAGTGAGGCTGTTCCAGCCCATCTGGGGGATCATGACGCCATCCGGCAGGCGCACAACTTTTCCGGAAATCCAGCCTAAGCCCGCTGCTCCTGGGTTCTCCTCGCTCTCATCGAAGAGCACCTGCATGCCGACGCAGATGCCAAGCATTGGCACACCATCCTGGAAGTGCTCCAAGAGGCTCTCTTTGAATCTGGAGAGCTGGCTCATGCAGCTTCCAAAAGCACCAACTCCCGGAACTACTATCCCGTCTGCTTCCTTCAAGTCCTGTGGATCGCGGGCGAACCTGGGATTTCCGCCCACATAATCCAGGGCATTGTAGATGGAAAACAGGTTTCCCATACCATAATCTACTATTACGATTGCCATCTTGGTTGTCCTTCTTGTGCCAGGTCTACTTGATATCTCTACTTACGATCTACGAATCGTGCTCCAGTCTACCGGAAAAGCTTTTCCTTTGATTGATTTATATAAGTTATGATAGAGATCCTCGTCTGGTGCAGAGATGTTCTTCATCCCGAATAAAAAAAGATGATCTGCCCAATATCGCCTCATGGTTTTATCAGGACATCAGGCAGACACTATTCCTTTCGATTGTTTAGAGTTTTATGCCCCCAACCACTGCACATACCATCCTTTGCTGTTGGCATATTCTGGCGTCAATGCGGCACCATTCCAATTTCTCAGATATATCCTGAAGCCTGTAGCGGTTGCAGAGTAAATTGCATTGAAGCTCTGTGCATTAAATTGGCTATTTGTGCCACCTAGAGATGTAAAATAAAGCGGTGCTGATGCAAATCCTGCTGCAGCTGTGTTCACATCCACATAAATGGCGTTAGTACCAAATGCCTTCCAGTTTGTAGTTCCCTTCGGAGTTGCACCAGAATTGGCATTTGTTGTGGGCACTCCCAACCACTGCACATACCATCCTTTGCTGTTGGCATATTCCGGTGTCAATGCGGCACCATTCCAATTTCTCAGGTAAATTCTAAAGCCCGTGGCGGTTGGAGAGTATATTGCAGTGAAGCCCTGTGCATAATAATGGTTGGATGTACCACCCAGAGATGTGAAATAACGAGGTGTCGATGCAAATCCTGCTGCAGTTGTGTCAACATCCAAATAGATGGCGTTGCTGCCATATGCCTTCCAGTTAGTAGCTCCCTTCGGTGTTGCGCCAGAATAAGCATACGTTGTTGGGACCCCCAACCACTGCACATACCATCCTTTGCTGTTGGCATATTCCGGCGTCAATGCGG
>CAZFFD010000020.1:0-34168 GCA_964518035.1 uncultured Methanotrichaceae archaeon
GGCCACTTACAAACAGTGACTTTCTGAAAGTATTGTAAGAAGTTAACGACATGCGCCAAAATCGGCTTTTTTTCGATATCAGAGAAGGCCGAAAAATGGCCGCCCTATCCATGGCTGAAAAGCCGTGGCTCGATTGAAACTTTAAATCAATGACGGGGTTTAGCAAGGACGTCGAATCCTATCCATGGCTGAAAAGCCGTGGCTCGATTGAAACTTGTTCCGGCTTCTTGCATCCAATACATCCAACCGGTCTATCCATGGCTGAAAAGCCGTGGCTCGATTGAAACCTCGATAAGGCCTCTGTTGGTCTCTTCGAGTTCCGCTATCCATGGCTGAAAAGCCGTGGCCCTGTTTTCGATGAATGGCACTTCGGCGATCAAGCCCCATTAACAGTAATTACTGCCAATTATCCAAGCCTGCCCGGCGCTGAGGGCGCCCCCGCCCAACCCGCGCGTTTTTTCGCGCGCGGCACCCCGGCAAAGGACATCCGCAAACAGACGCACGGCCTCTGAAGCGCAAAACCCGGAAGACCGAACATTGGAGCTGAAAGGACAGATTGACAAACAAAGAGACGCGATGCATGGCCCGCGCGGCGGGTTTTCAGTCGTTATTCCTGCCACTTTTCCGGAGTCATCGCAAGAACTGTTTCAGGACAACGCTGCAGCATTTCCTCATCCCATGACACCAACACGGCACCATGTTCTTCAGCAACATCTCCTCATCTCGGCAAGAACCTGCAAAGCGCTTTTCTCGCTCTTCCATGCGCAATCGATTTCTCTGGCCAAAGTCTGCCATTCCTTGTCCCAATCAAGCTTTTCTGTTGCCTCATCTGAGGATCTCAGTGGAACGATTACGGCCATGGGTCTGCCCTCCGGGCCGATCAGGGTAGCTGTCTCACCGGGAGATAGCTTGGCTAAAATAGCTTCAAGATTTTTCTTTGCCGAGTCTACGGAGACCTCTACAGACATAATTACAATCCCTTCAAATTTATGTGCTCATTGCTATTAAGATTAACCGAAACATAGTTTTCATGGCAACAAATCATTCCAGCCGGAATCATAACTGCGTCCATCTCCGGTTTTCCGGCTCACCCGCCGAGTAGCGAGCACAATCGCACCGCGCGTCTTTTCCCTCGCAAACCCCAGCAAAAGGATACCTTAAATGCCGAGAGAATAATCAGAAGCCACACAAAGGAACTCAAATGTCTCTCTTTCATATTACCCGTCAGTCGGACATCCCCCTCGTGGGATGCCTTTATTTCGGTGTTGTGGACCGCGGCAGCAGCCTCTTGCAGATTAGGCCGAGCTGCGGCTGCAACCTGAGCTGCCCCTTCTGCTCGGTTGATGCAGGCCCGAACTCCCGCTCCAGGGTCACAGACTACCAGGTGGAGCTGGACTATCTGATGGAGGCGATTGAGGAGATCGCCCCCTTCAAAGGGGCTGGGGTGGAGTGCCACATCGACTCGCCAGGCGAGCCCATGATCTATCCGGATATCGTCGAGCTGGTGCGCAGGCTCAAGCAGATCAAAGAGGTCAGCGTCGTCTCCATGCAGAGCAACGGCACTCTGCTTGATGAGGGGAAGATTGGCGCTCTCGCGGAGGCAGGGCTCGACAGAATCAACCTCTCAATCCATTCGCTGCAGCCCGAAAAGGCAGCTTACCTGGCCGGAGCGCCCTGGTTTGACATTGAGAAGATCATGCAGACTGCAAAGGACATCGCCAAGAGCAGCATCGATCTTCTCATTGCGCCGGTTTTGATTCCGGGCATCAACGACTCTGACATGCCGGAGATCATCCGTTTCGCCCAGGAGATCGGCGCCGGGAAGAGGTGGCCGATGCTCGGAATTCAGAAGTTCGAGCACTACCGGCTGGGCCGAAGTCCGGGCAAGGTCAAGGCCCAGAACTGGTGGCAGTTTTACAATCGCAGCATCGCCGAGTGGGAGAAGCAGTTTAAGGTGCCGCTGCGGCTCAAGCCCCAGGACTTTGCCATCGTCAGAAGGCCAATGATCCCGACGGTCCTTGAGAAGAAGGAGAAGACATGGGTGGAGATCAAAGCTCCCGGCTGGGTGAAGGGTGAGATGCTGGGCGTAGCCAAAAACAGGGTTGTGTCTGTAGTGGACTGCCCGGTCGAGCAGGGCAGCGTGCGGGTGCAAGTCGTCAGCAACAAGCACAACATCTACGTGGCTGTGCCGTGCTAGGGATGGCTCTCAACGGGGGTGTGATCTGTGCTCAATCCTGGATGCCAAGAAGCTTCCTCATCTGCTCATCTGAGATAATGGCATCATCTCTGTCATTCAATCGCTCAAGAGCGATGAGATGGTCTGCGCGCTCTTGGAGGCGGTCTTCGATTGATGCAGAGGTCGAGATAGGATCGTCCTCAGTAATCTTGGCAATATCTGCATTCGCTTGCTTGTTATGTTGGATGCAAAATCCCCTCCATTCGCAGGAAATGAACTCTACCCGAGGCTTCACCTGCCACGATCGTCAGCCCATCAGGAGCAACTGCGCATGAACATATAGCGCTATCTCCAGCGAAGCCTGCAATTAGGGAACCTGTTTGAAGGTCCCAGACCTTTAGGGTATTGTCGTAAGAAGCCGAAACCGCATGACGACCGTCGGGTGTGATAGCGACAGCACTGACCCTGTCAGTATGACCCTCTAATGTCTGAACCACTTTTCCGCGTTCGATATCCCATACCTTGAGCATTTTGTCGTCTGAGGCTGATAACACACGCCGCCCGTCGGGTGTGATAGCGATCGCATTGATTCCTCTAGCGTGGCCCTCCAAAGTATGCACCAGTTTGCCACTATAGAACTCCCAGATTCTTAAAGTATTATCCCATGAAGCTGAGACCACCCTAAGGCCATCAGGTGTCACTAAGACTGCTCGAATACTCCCGGCATGACCCAATAGAGTCTTCATCTCGCGACCGATCTGCAGATCCCATATCCGGAGAGTATTGTCGGATAACGCAAAAACTGCTTTCTTTCCGTCTGGCTCAAACGCTAAAGCGATTACTTCACCGGAAAAGCCTTTTAATGAACATATCTCGCCACCACTTTTCAGATTCCAGATTTTAAGAACACCATCCACTGAAACCGATGCCAATCTAATACCGTCTTGCGTTATTTTTATAGCACTGATTCGCTTGGAATGCCCCGATAGAAGCTTCATTTCTTTACCGCTCTCCAGATCCCAGACTTTTAGTGTCTTATCAGATAATGCCAAGACTACTCGGAGGCCATCTGGCATCAATGCTGCGATGTTTAAATCGTCAGCCAAGCCCATCAAAGTATGAATCTCCTTTCCACTCTTCATATCCCAGACTTTAAGAGTCCCATCAAAAGAAGCTGAGACTGCTCGGAGGCCATCAGTCGTCACTTCAATAAAACTAACCAGGCCAGAATGACTGTATGGAGTTCGCATCTGGTTGCTACTCTGCAGATCCCAGATTTTGAGAGTCCTATCATCTGATGCTGAGACTGCTTGCCGACCATCGAGCGAAATGGCTATAGCATTGATGAGGCCAGCAGAACCATCCAACGTTCGCATCTCTCGACCGCTCTCTAAATCCCACACTTTAAGACTCCCTTCAAATGATGCCGAGATTGCTTGCTTGTTGTCGGGCGTAAGAGCCACAGCAGTTACCGACCAGGAGTGGCCCTTCAGAGTTTGTACTTCGCAACTACTATGCAAATCCCATATCTTGAGAGTGCAATCATATGATGCTGAAACCGCTCGAAGGCCATCATGTGTCACTGCGACCGCACTGACTAGGCCAGCATGACCTGATAATGTTTGTATCTCTCGACCAGTTTCTAGATCCCATATTTTGAGTGTTTTATCCTCAGATGCAGAGATTGCTCGTTGGCCATCAGACGTAATGGCTATCGACCAAACCATGCCTGAATGTCCCTTTAGAGTCTGTATCTCCTGGCCACTCTTCAGGTCCCAAACCTTCAGAGTCTTATCCCATGAAGATGAGATCGCCCGCCAACTTTTTGGCGCAACGGCTACGGCAATTACAGGCCCTGTTGAGTCCTCTATGGATCTTATCACTTTGCCGCTCTCAAGATCCCAAATCTTCAATGTTTTATCCCATGAAGCCGAGACTGCATAATGGCCTTCGGAAATAAGAGCCACGGAACTGACAAACCTAGAATGTCCCTCTAGAGTTCGTATTTCTAGACCGCTATTTAGATCCCATATTTTAAGAGTGTTATCGTATGATGCCGAAATAGCCAGTCGGCCATTGGGCATAAGAGCTACTGCTTTAACCCAGTTGTTGTGCCCCTGCAACGTCCTTATCAAAGGCCCTCCAGGCGGCGTGAGGCTCGCAGTCATTGGTCGCAGCCAGGTTCTCCTTCCGCCCACTCTTGCCTGTTCCATCAGGCTCTCGATTCCTGCGAGACTTAGACTCTGCATTCTGCCGAGAAACTGGCTGGCAAGCTGTGAGGAATCCTGCAGGAGCACATGAGAAGAGAGTCGCAGACAATCCCGGCTGAGCCTCATCTCTTCGTCATCGGGCAGCAGATCAAAGTCAGAGACGAGAGATGTGATCTCCGTCTTTTCCAGACGGGCTTTAAGCCAGCGAAAGTCAAGTGATAGCTTTTTCAGATCCTTAATTCTGCCTGACTGCTTAAGGTGATAGGCAAGATGCTGCAAGAAATAGCCGTCATTGGGACCTGTGTGCCATCCATCCGAACAGATATTTTTATAGGCATCAAGCAGCTTTCCATGCAAAACCCTCAGGTCTCCCGCTCTTTTCACTGCAAAATCATGCTGAAGGTCATGCAGGCCTAGAAGTCCGGAGTTGAAGCGGGCCAGGGATCGGTCAGCTAGATGATCCGCCAGGTCGCGGGTGTCGTACTCGTCCAGACCCCAAAGGAGCTGCAAAGCCGCCTCGGGAATATCGGTGTCTTCGGGAAAAACGCCAGGTCCAAATAGCGCCTCTGCTCCTCCGGCTCTAGGCTCTCCACGCTCACCTCAATGGCCCGCATCAGATTAGGATAATGATAATCCGGGAAATCTGCCTTGATCTTTTCCAGGTCGGCAGAGCGCAGTCTGTGTAGGATGTGCTCCCAGGGATCGGTTCGGCCTCTCGCCAGGGCAGCCTTGCCCATAGAGCCCACCATAGCCAGAGCCAATGGCAAGCAGTCGCACTCCTCTGCCACTTCTACTGCTTTGGGTCCCAAATCCTCAAGCTTTAGGCCCGAGCTGATGGCAAGAAGCTTCAAAGAATCTTCTTGGCTAAGGATATCCAGACAGAATTCCTTTGCCCCCAGTCCTCTCACGATCTCATGGTTGCGAGTGGTGACGAGAAGCCGACAGTCCTGCCCCAGGGCATCGAAGGCCCGCGCGTCATTCATGGACCAGACATCGTCCAAGATAATCAAGCAGGACCTTTCACTCAAGAGCTTTTTCAGACATATCAGGCCGTCTTGATCATCAGAGATAGCTCGATGATTCCCATCGATAAATTTCAGCAGATCAAGCTGCCTGTTTGCCAAAATCGGCTGCTGGCCGAGCTTAATCCAGATCACCCCATCTGGAAAAGCTTCAAGGATTTGATCATCCCTAGCCAAAGCAGCGGCCAAAACGGATTTTCCGATGCCTCCCATCCCATGCAAGCCGATTCTGGAAACGGTGCTATTGCTTGAAGTCTTGCCTGTAATCGCGGACTTGCTCACTTCAGGAGACAAAACTAATTCTTTCAATCTCTCCAGATCGTCAGGTCGGTGAAGGAAATCTTCAGGCAATTTGGGGACGGTGATGGGGTCACGTTTGGAGCAGGAGAGATCGAGGGGAAGCGTTTCTATGAGAATGGCCATTGACTTTTCTTTCAGGATGCTCTCATCTCCTGCCCGGTAGTCGATCACGCCCACAATTGCCTTCTGGCCTACCGACCAGACCGGAGAGCCGCTTCTGCCTGGCAGGAGTGTCTTTTTTATCGTGCTGAGTTGCCACCTCTGCTTTGATCCGCGAGAGGTTCGATCGACTATTCTGCAGTCCTCCCCTTCTACTGTCGAGGCACCTTCAGATTCTTCTGTATTGCAGTCATAGCCGCGAGAGCGGAACTCCTTGCTCTCTTCGTCCCAGGGTGCAAATAGGATTCTTCTTAATCCAAGCTTTATGGGGGCAGGACAGCTTAAAAAAGCATAATCTTGAAGATTATTGCATTTTTCACTGATGGGCTCCACCTTGATCCAGTCCTTCCAATCATCATTCTTAACAAAATAGCGGCTGGACAAAAGGCCGCTTTTATTTGCCAGGACATGATGACAGGTGACGATCTCAGTTTCGGAGACAAAAAAACCAGTCCCCAGAAGCTTTTTCCTGTCATTGGAGATCTTGACCACGATCTCCCTCAGAATCTCAGGTCCGACCATTCTTCTAATCCTTGTCCCATCGCAGGGTGACCTGGAAGCTGCCTTCGCCTCCAACCTTTGAAAACAATAGTCCTTCTTCTGCGTTGATCTTGATTCCAAAGGATAGCTCAAGTTCTTTGGGTCTGATATCCTGGGGGATCTTCATGTATCCGGCGTGGGCATTTTTGGCAGTCAGCTCAACCAGGCCCATAATCTCGCTGAATTTTCTCTTCAGTTCATCTGTGACTCCCAGCGGCCCTCGTTGATATCCTTCTGTCTCTTCAAGCTCAATTGAGACCTCTGTCTCACCGTCTTCCATGAGAATCTTGCCGTAGGGCATGTAGAATCCAGTCCTTTCCTCTGACTGGTGAGAAAGCATGCATTAGATTATCAAAAAGATAACGATCAAAAAAGCATGGAATAGGCCGGGATCAGATCCAATTCGCTCTGCACGAATTCAAATATCCCTTGACATCCGCGACAGCCTGCCAATCAGCCACTTGGTCAGAAACCCGGTTAAAAAGCAGATGAACATTATCGAAAACTCCCGGCTCTGGGAGCTGTCGTTCAGCGCGATGAAGCCGGAGCCGAAGACCAGGTAGGCCATGTAGCCGAAGATCATGGCGAGAATGGGAATGGCCATGTACCATAGCCTCTTGTAGCGCGAGGCCAGGCCATAGCGGCGCAGGTCGTCTGCCACGCCCGTCAGTATCTGGGCCGAGGAGCCCAGGCCCGCGAAGAACGAGGACCACAGCGGCACGCCAAGAACTGTGACATCCGAGAATCGGTAGATGAGAATGCTGAAGAGGGCGACAGCTGACGTGGCAAAGATCACGGCATACAGGCCATAGAGCTTGAAGAAGTAGGAGAGGGTGCGCAGGCTGTGGAACCGGGAGCCCATAATCCTGATCTTGGCATCATTGATGGCGGCTGTCAGCTCGTACTTTGCCCTATCGCAATCCAGGAATGCCTCAGAGAGATTCTCCTTGTTGAATTCCTTTAAAGCCAGAACATAAAAATCATAGCTGTCCTTGACCTCGATGGAGCTTCTATGAGCCGCCTGTAGCATGCGGTCCAGCCTCTTGAGGTCTACCTCTACCTCAGAGCATGATTTGGGAATTGAGCAAGTTTTAGAGTCGGGGTCCACAATAAATTAGTAACTAGATTAATATAAATAGTTTTCGTGTAGATAAAAACAACATCAACATAATTAATATAGTTTTTCTTAATTTAAATTTTTCCCCAAAGGAGTTTATTTCTGATATATTCCATCAGGCATTCTATCAGGAAATAAAATGAATGCAGAATAAGCCGCTGCTTATATCATTGCCAGCTTTCTTGCCTCCCTTATCTGGTGCAGAAGCCTCTTCCGAAAAGAGCCCTTGTGCCTTGCCCCAAACGAGGGAACTATGGCGCTCTTGGGCAGTGTTCTCTGATTGATCTCTTCAATCATGCTCTCGGCAATGCTGCAGCACTCGTCAGTTCCGGGCTCGGCTGAGGTCAGGCTATCACTATTAACTTCTTTCATATGTATAGATAAAACATCTTCATTAAAAAATTTTTCCCTTGTTGAAATTGCTCGGCCTCCTCACCCACCCGAATATTGTCCTCCACCAGATGCAACCAGATCAGGCCAGCAAGACTTCGATCAGCTCATGCTTTAAATACTCTGCAGAATAATAATCATTCATGCTTGATGATCAGATCTTCTGTCCTACATGCGGTACCGATACGGATCATACCCTGATAAAATCAGGACAGGAGAACTTGGTGCGTTGTGAGGAGTGCGAGACAGTCCATTCCGTTCAGGTAGAGAGGGAGCGACTCGTCAACTTGAAGGTGATAGTGAGCAGCGACCGGGAGTCGGAGCCTTACTTCATCAAATACCCTGCTAAGGACGTGCTCACCGTCGGCGATGAGCTTCTCGTTGACGACCCGGCCCATGAGGTTGTCATGACCCAGATCTCGTCTCTTGAGACCGACAGGAGGGTACAGAGCGCTCCCGCGGGCTCAGTGAAGACCGTCTGGGCCCGAGCCACCGACCAGGTGCCTGTCAAGATCTCCGTCTACCGAAACGGCAAGACCCGCTCAATCAAAATCAGCACATCTGGAGATGAGCTCTTCAATGTTGGCGACGCCAGAAAAGAACAGGGATTGCGATTCGAGATAGTCAAGATCAAGCTCCGAAGCGAGGGCTTTGCCGACGGGGCCGCGGCCAAAGACATCCAGCGCATTTGGGGTCGGGATATTGGATAGAGATCAGCTTCTCGACAGCCTGCGCGACAGAATGGGCCTCGTCAGCAGCGCAAGCAATCCTGTCCTGTCTGCCATGTCCCGTGTCAAGAGAGAGCTGTTCGTCCCAGAGTCACTCCGAAGCCGGGCATACGATGACACGCCTCTTTCCATCGGCCTCAACCAGACCATCTCAGCTCCCCACATGGTGGCCATAATGTGCCATCTTCTCGATCTGCACCCAGGCATGACAGTGCTGGAAGTAGGCGGCGGAAGCGGCTACCACGCTGCAGTAATGGCTGAAATGGTGGGCCCAAAAGGCCACGTCTATTCCATAGAGCGCATTTCCGAGCTGGCTGCCTGGGCCCGCGAGAACCTGTTGAGAGCTGGCACTGAAAATGTGACCGTCGTCCATGCTGATGGAAGCCTAGGACTGCCGGAGCATGCTCCATACGATCGCATCAGCGTGGCTGCAGCAGCTCCCAGTGTGCCGGAGCCACTCAAAGCGCAGCTCAAAGTGGGCGGCAAGATGGTCCTTCCTGTGGGCCTGGACTATCAGGAGCTTTATCTGGTGACGAGGGAGAACGGATTTTCTGTGGAGAGGAAGATGGGCGTGATCTTCGTTCCTCTCATAGGCCAAGAGGGCTTTAGGGAAAGGTAAGCTTGCGAACAATCTGACTCGCCTGGATCTTCGACGCAGATCTAATATATTTGCGTCACACATCAACCCCTCTGAGATGAAGCCAATAGCGATAATAATCATGGACGGCTTCGGCATCAGCCTCACAGAAGAAGGCAATGCCATCGCCAAGGCAAAGAAGCCCAACCTGGACCGATTCTGGAAGAATTATCCTACCACCACTCTCTCCGCCTCAGGCCTCGCCGTCGGCCTGCCTCGCGGCCAGATGGGCAACTCAGAGGTTGGGCATCTCAACATCGGTGGCGGCAGGATAGTCTACCAGGATTACACCAGAATTAGCCTGGCAGTTGAAGATGGCACACTCGCCAAAAACCAGGTTCTCATTCAGGCCATGCAAGCGGCAAAAGACACCAGGCTGCACCTGATGGGACTGCTGTCAGACGGAGGAGTGCACAGCCACATCACTCACCTCTATGCTCTACTGGAGATGGCAGCCAGATTGGGCCTGGAGGAGGTCTATGTCCACGCCATACTGGACGGACGGGATGTCCCGCCAAGAAGCGCCCTCGCCTACTTTTCGGAGCTGGAAGAAAAGATCAGAGAGATAGGCGTTGGCCGGGTGGCAACGGTCTCCGGCCGCTACTACACGATGGACCGAGACCGACGCTGGGAGAGGGTGGAGAAGTCCTACCGCTGCTTGACAGAAGGCCAGGGCCTCTCTGCCGAGACCGCTCGCGAGGCAGTGGAGAGCGGATACAATCGAGGCGAGAATGACGAGTTTCTAGAGCCCACTGTTGTGGATAGGGCGGGACTCATCCAGAACGAAGACAGCATTATATTTTTCAACTTCCGTCCAGACAGGGCCCGGGAGATCACCAGGACCTTTGTTGACAGGAACTTCTCGGAATTTGCCATAAAACCGATGACCGTCCACTACACCTGCATGACTCAGTACGATGCCTCCTTAAACGTGCCCATCGCCTTTCCGGCCCAGAACCTGGACGACACCTTGGGCGAGGTTATCAGCCGGGCTGGCCTGCAACAGCTTCGCATAGCTGAGACCGAGAAGTATGCCCATGTCACCTACTTCTTCAACGGCGGAAAGGAGACTCCGAACCCCGGAGAGGACCGCTGTCTCATCGCCTCCCCAAAGGTTGCCACATACGACCTTCAACCGGAGATGAGCGCTCTTTTGGTCAGAGATGAGGTGATCGCCCGCATAAACTCAGAAAAATACGATCTGATCGTCCTCAACTTTGCTAATCCCGATATGGTGGGCCACACAGGAATATTCGATGCGGCAGTTAAGGCGGTGGAGATCGTCGATGGTTGCGTGGGCGCAGTAGTCGATGCAATCCTGGAGAAAGGCGGTGCCGTGCTTCTCACTGCAGATCACGGAAACGCTGAGAAGATGAGAGATGAGACCACCGGCCAGCCCCATACAGCTCACACCACCAACCCAGTGCCGTTCTCTCTCATAATGGATATCGGAGATGGATGCAATGGCGGCAAGAAGTACAGACTGCGTGAGGACGGAATTTTAGCTGACATTGCCCCCACGGCGTTGCAGCTCTTGCATATCGACCAGCCTCATGCGATGACAGGAAAAAGCCTTATCAGATACTACAATGCGTAAACGAATAGACCTCTATCGCAAATACCTGGAGACGACCAAAGCCCAAGAGATAGCCCGGCGTCTCTTCGTCATGAACGCCTTCGATGGTGCCCTCACCATCATGGGCGTGGTCATCGGAGCGCACTTCTCAGGGGTCTCCGATCCTCATATCATCATCACCGCAGGGATTGCCGGCAGCCTGGCTATGGGGATCTCCGGCATCAGTGGTGCCTTTCTCGCCGAGCGGGCTGAAAGAAAAAGGGATCTAAGAAAGCTGGAGACGGCCATGCTCAAGAATCTGGACGATACCCACTACGCAAGGGCCACAGAGTTCGCGTCCGTCATTGTCGCAATTGTGGATGGCATAAGCCCGGCTCTTAGCGCTGCCATTCTGGTCATGCCATATTTCTTTGTGCCGGATATCAGCATGTACTGGGCGTTCTATGGTTCACTTATCCTGGGCCTGGTCGTTTTATTCACCCTGGGCGTCTTTTTGGCCAGGATCAGCGACGAAAAGCCAATTGTCTCCGGCATCCAGATGATAATGGTCGGCATTACTACGATCATCATCGTCAGCCTGGTGGCACAGTAGATCCGCCAAAAAATATAAAAAATAGAATTCAATATATGCGATCCAGGCTCTCCGTCGTCGTCACCTCATAGGTATAATTTATGGCAACCTTCTGCCATCACACAGACATCTAAATGGCTGCACTCGATGACCTGGAAACTGCAAGCTACTGAATTCTCGCCGCAGCAATACTATCAGAATCATCCATTTTGCTCTTCAATGCGGATAGCTCATAATAGATCTCTTCCAATGCTTTATTTTGAGCTGCAAAATTGTCCAAGACGGCTTTGAGCTCTTCCTCTGAACGAAGGTTCATCAGATAATCGTTATGGGCCTTGAGCCGGTCCTGGCGATTTTGGCTCATCAGGATCAACGAAGCAGTATAGGCCGACTGCAATGAGAAGATCAAGTTCATGAAGATGAACGGATATGGATCCCAGGCCTTCATGTAAGCAGTAGCATTGAGCAGCACCCAGATGGCTACAAGAATCGATTGTGCGAGTATAAATCGCCAAGACCCCAAGTTATCGTATACCCAATCGGCAAACTTCTCACCCCGACTGGACGGACCTGGATCTATATCGCTTAGCTCACGAACTGGCGGATGATCATGTGCAAATGGATCGGGGAATTTCAGCACTCTCAATTGCAAACCTCCTCAAGGATAAGATAAAATTGAATGGCATTATATTTATCGATCAATGCAAGGATCAAAAAAAAGGTGAATTGATGGCTGCAAACACCCTTTCGCTGAGCGGATATTCGCATATCTCACATTGCACCAGCGATTTGACTATCCGGTTGCCAGATAGACTTTGACGTAACTTGCCTTGAGATCGGCTGCCTTAGTGGGCAGCTCGTCTGTTTTATTCTCTTTGGCTAAATTCATCAGATCGTCCAGATTAGCCCTTATGACTTTGATTCCAGGATCGCTGCTAATGGACTCAACTACCCTCAATTTTTCATCTGCTTTGGGATAGATCTCCAGAACCTTTGCGCTCTCTTTATTACCGGCTGCATCCAACATAAGTTCCATGGTATCATGGAAATCAACCAACGCTACACTGAGCGGAAGCAGACCATTTCGAGTGAGGATCTTCAGGAAGATCGGCCTGACCTCTTCCAGCTTCTTATGAGCATCCGTCAGGTTGCCTGTATAGATTTCATCCTTTGCCCTTGCGATAATGGCAGATGCATTCATCATATCCCCTGAAAATTGCTTATCCGACTTGATTTCAGGAGGCAACTGAGTCCCATATTTTTCCTGGAAAGAGGCCAAAGCATCAGTTAAATTTTCATAATAATTGATAGATTCATTTCTCTGTCCCTGCCCAGTGGCAAATAGCGTCTTCTTGTATGGATCATTGATGCTGTTGAAGTCATCCAAGAATGAACCTGCATTGGCAGTCTGCAATCCGAGGCCTGCCTCCTTTGCCGCTGAATTTGTCTCTTGAGCTGGACCTTCTTCAGCTTTCTTCTCAGTGCATCCAGAAAATGCAGCAGCAACTAAAATAGCCATCATGCATATAGCCGTAATCGTTTTCATAAGGCGAATCCCTCTCATGCTGTAGTGATTAAAATGTACAACTATTTTTAAGTAAAAAAACTTTGTGTGACTCAAGTCAACTGAGATAAAATTGGCTGAAAACATGGCAAGGGCACTGAAGCAGACCCAACATGAAGCTAAACAGCTATGCTCTGATGGCTCCTCCTGTGCAGCAGCATATGGAAGTGACGGATGCCTCCATCAGATTTAAGTTTCACCTGCAATAGTATGAATATATGCATAGGCCGGACATATTCCTCGATTTGATTTTGCTGCCTATCATCATAATCTCGATCACCCTCGGTGCAGCATTCGGCCAAGACGGTCCGAATGATAGCGAAGTGCTAAATCAGCTAATCCTGAATATATACATCGATGATGCGGGCAGGGCTTTGATCAATGGCTACGTAGATGACCCGGGATCCCTGGCTTTTTTAGGCTCCTCAGAATATACATATGAAAATGATACCAAACAGCTATATTCTATAACAAGCTCACTCACATCAAAATCCAGGGATAATTGGACAGCGAGCTTCGAATCAGATGGAAGATATGACGAGTATCAAGTCATGCTTTACCTACCGGCGAATGCTAAGCTCAGAAAGGTAGATTGCTCTTCAGGCCTCGATTATCTCGTCTCTACAGACAATGAATCAGTCATCGCGGAAGTGCAGGGCTTTTACATTACAAATCCTGCGATCAATATTCAATATCTTCTCACGCTTGTCGAAGTCCCCAGAGTTGAGTCGAATATCGTTACCACTACAGGTACCGAATACCCGTATAAAATAATAGCTCTGCTCTTTTTGCTTTTGGCGGGCCTGGGGATTCTGATATTTATTCTAAGATCCGAATTAATATCATCGAGCCCAGCAGGACGCTTTGATCATCATGATCATACACAAGACCGCCTACAATCAAGCCCTAAAAAATTGAATTTATCAGGCAAAATCGAACAGCATATCGATTCCAGTCATCCGTCCAAGCCGCTATATGAAGACAGAAAGGGCAATTCAGAAGATAATTCGAAAATCCCGGAAAACCCAAAACCTCTGGAGGTAGACGAAAAACGCAAAGTCGGCACCAAAATGACCAGCGAAATCTCAGCCGTAATGAATACGCTTACAGATAAAGAGCAATCCATTGTGAAGGCCCTCCTACGGCGCGGAGGGACGATGACCCAGACAGAGATCAGGTATGAGATAGATATCTCCAAATCATCTCTTTCAGGCATTTTAACCGCTATGGAAAAACGGAAAATAATAACCAAGAAAGAAAATGGCAGAACGAACGTTATAGAACTATCCGAGCAGCTTTTAAACCTTCAAGAACGATTCTAGGCGTTTTTGCGAGTACGAAAATTCGACCCAGGTTCGGCATGGATTTTTTGTATCGTTCGAACCTATGGATGATTTGAGGATGATCCAGGAGTCATCCCAAAATGGAGGTTAGTAAATATGAAATACGTAGCTATATTGTCTGCTTTGGTAGTTGTATGCCTTCTGGTATCTCCTGCCCTGGCAGCACAAAATGGAAACTGCAACGGAGATTGTATCAGAGACTGTACAAATGACTGCACTTATGGAAACCAAGAGGGAAGCGGGAACCATAATGGCAATGGCCCCAATGGGAATCAATCCGGCAGCCAGGATGGATCTGGTCCTGATAGGAACCGGGATGGAAGCTGCCAGGTCTAGCTGGAGTGAAAAGCGATACAGATAACAGATTAGATATCAAGGGGGGCGAGATACCCCCGGCGATTTTTAGCAATCTCAAACACAAGTTAAGAGAATCGCCTGAGAATGCCACGAGTTAAGGAGGTTAATAAGATGAAACATCAAAAAATCTTCGCAATATTGGCAATTTTTTGCATTCTGATTGGCTCAGCCTATGCAGTTGCCAAGTTGATGCCAGCGGTTGTTGAGGAAAACAAATGCATTGGATGTGGTGAATGCGTTAAAGGCTGTCCGGTTGGAGCAATAGCATTAAATGAAGATGGGGTTGCAGTCGTAGATCAGGAGAAATGTACTGGCTGCCTGAAATGCGCACAGGCATGTCCAAACGAAGCTATATCATCGGAATAGTGCTTCAAATAGTATTTCAAAATGGCCTCTTAAATGACCCACGAAGATCGACAACAACCTATTCGACAACAACCTATATTACCTGGTGGGATGTGCAGTGATGAAAATGAAGCGGAAACAGTCCCAGGAATTGATCAATTTATTTCTGGCAGTATTGTCGCTGTTGATCATCGGCCCGAGCCTGTCGTCAGCCCAGATGTGTGAAACTGACAGTCTGCTCATCTGCGCATCTAGCGATGCCAATCCAATCGATTCTCTTGCTACAGCAGATAATAGCATTGAAGAGAATCTCGGCGTCGAAGTCCAGAACTGGCGGGGATTTGCTGCAAAGGATGGCGAATCCATCCCAATCAGGCTGAATATGGAGACAATCAGGACTGTGGACCCAGCCGAAGTCAGGAGACTGCTCGCATTGAACATAAGCCTCGAAGAGGTAAAATCCCAGGCGAGAAACAGTGATGGAGACGTGATCTTGAGAGGGAGAATCAGGTTCAATAATGACAGCTATTGGCTGATGGATATTCGGATGACGTCGTACCAGAATGGGTCCAATCTGGAAGCGAAAATAGCCAGCCGAAGGGCCGGATCCGACTCAGAAGATGCAACTTCTATCGTTGGGAATACAGCAGTTGCCATATCAGCTGTAAATGGTACGAAGGTAGCCGATGGCTATGCTGTCATCAATGATGCCAAGTACAGTGGAACTTACAATCTGATACTCAATGAGTGCAACAGCAAAGGCCTCAGGGCAGGCAAACTGGGCTGGCAACGATGAGATACGGCATACAGAGAGCTGGCCATTCAATATGAACTGGGATTGAGCAGCTCAGCACCGCAATTCATATAAATACCGTGTTCTTTTAGATGTTCAAAGTCAGAGGCCCAATGCACCAGGGTTCCCGTCTCGACGCAATCCTTATATCGATTCATCCATTTTCAAGATACAGATTTACGCATTGGTGTTCCCATGTTTCTCGATTTTATGAGCGAGGTCGAGGGCCTTCTCAAAGCAGCCCTCGAGCGCTGCAGCTACAAGGTAGAAGAAGGAGTGAACAGCCTGGGTCTGGACGTGAGCCCCCATGCCGACCTCGCGTCCTCAGTCGCCTTCAGGCTGGCTCCAGTCTTGAAAAAGAGTCCGGTCGTCATTGCCAAGGAGATCCGGCAGGCCATGCCCGAGGACTGCATCTACATCGACCGAGTGGAGCTATCCGGGCCTTACATCAACTTCTTCATGAACCGCAAATTTTTGAATAAGGTTCTGGATGAGGCTCTGGCCGACAATGCCTGGACTGGCCGAATGAATGAGAAGGTCATAGTCGAGCACACATCTGCCAACCCCGACGGACCTTTGCACGTAGGCCATATCAGAAATTCTGTTATCGGGGACACACTGGTCAGAATCCTGCGCCGAGCAGGCTGCACTGTAGACGCAGAGTATTACGTAAACGACATGGGCCGCCAGGAGGCAATGGTGGTCGTCGGCTGCGATCATTTTCAGCTCGACGGCAGCAAAGCCGACCATGCCGTGGCCAAGGTCTACATCGCCGCCAACCGTCTAATGGAAACCAACCCGGAGATCCGGACGGAGGCAGATTCAGTTATCGCCCGGTACGAGGCTGGTGACGAGGAGACTGTGGCCAAGGTCCAAAGCGCCATCAAGTACGCCATCGGAGGCATCGAGCAGACGCTGCAAAGGATGAACATCCGCCACGATTCCTACCACTGGGAATCGGAGTTTGTGCGAAAAGGCGATGTTGCCGAGATATTGGGGCAACTGGAGAAGACAGGGCTCACAGAGTACGATGATGGAGCCTTCCAGCTCGACCTCACGGCTCATGGCTTCGAGAAGAAGATGGTTCTCAAGAGGGCCAACGGCACATCGCTTTACATCACCCGCGATCTGGCCTACCACCGCTGGAAGTCAGAGAACTCCGACCGCTCCGTAGATATCCTGGGAGCAGACCACAAGCTCGTCTCCGGACAGCTCAGGACAGCTCTGCGCCTTCTCGGCGTCCGCGAGCCGGAGGTGGTGATATTCGAGTTCGTCTCCCTTCCAACAGGCTCCATGAGCACCAGGAAGGGCAAGTTCATTTCAGCTGATGAGCTGCTTGATGAGGTGGAGAAGCAGGCCTACGAGGAGGTTCGTCTCAGGAGGCCTGAAGAGAGCGAGGCCTTCCTCAAAAAGGTAGCAGCTCAGGTGGCTTCCGGAGCCGTGCGCTACGATGTTGTCAAGGTATCGCCTGACAAGGCCACAACATTCGACTGGAAGCAGGCTCTGGACTTCGAGAAGCTCTCTGCGCCGTTCATCCAGTACTCGCACGCAAGGGCTTGCAGCATTCTAAGGAAGGGGGAAGCATTGGGCGAAGATGCCCTCGCAATCCAGGCGGATCTTCTGACAGGCGACAACGAGATCGCCCTCTTAAAGAAGATCGGGCAATTCGATCTGGTGATAGACAGAGCTGCAAGAGAGCTCAAGCCCCATCAACTGGCCACATATGCTCGCGAGCTGGCTGAGAGCTTCAACCATTTCTACCGCTACAGCCCTGTGCTTGACGCACAGCCCGCTCTGCGACAGGCCAGAATGGCTTTGGCAAGAGCCGCGAAAAACGCCCTGCGGGCAACGCTGGACACCCTCGGTATAGTAGCTTTGGAGACTATGTGAAAGCTGCAGCAATTCTCCTGCAGGCTATTGTCTTGTTCTTCGCGGCGTCAGCAGCCCTTGCATCGCCGCAGGGCGGACAGAGTTGGAGCGAGGAGCCCTGGACAGGTGCTGACAACAGCAGCCCTCAGGCACTAAAAGAGACGACCCTCTCAGATCCGATAACATTCAATCTGAGCGGCAAAGAACCCCAGTTCATCCAGATCGGCGAGACGCAGTACAATTACTCCGAATATGTCTCATGCGAACGCCTCGCCCCTGTTTTGCCGGAGCTGTGGATCAGAAATGGCGATCTCTGGAGCCGACACGAAGAGGTCACCGCCGGCGAGGATGTCGAGCTGATAGCCCACGCCCCAAAAGACGGCAATGCCGATCTCTATCTCATCTCCTATGCCAACAGCACCATCTCCCACTGGAACTTCAAGTCTTTGGCAGACTACTATTATCGGTTAAACCTCGTGCCGGAAGAGACCGGCAGGCTCTTTTTGCTGCTGGCCCAAGGAAGCGAGCCCGGCAACGCCCTCATTTTGGATGTCCTGCCCCGGGAGACTGATTCATCATCAACATCAACTCTGAATGTAGATGATATCCGAATCGGTGAGGCTCTGATAACCGTGAAGTCCGAGAGGTTCAGCGGCTATGATGTCTATGTGGACGGGGTCTTCTTTAGCAGCGATTTGGCCGACGGATCTCTGGACGGAGTAGCCAGCTTCACAGTTGGCGGAGAAAAGGTCCATACCATAACCGTATATCAAAGGGACATTCAGGGAGCCATCATCAACAAGAGCGAGCACACCAAGAGCTTCAAAAGGGATACTGCCTATACCCTGTGGATAGCTTAAAAAAATGATTCGGCCCGCCCAAAAGGCAAATGGATGGGCCGGAGTTGCTTAATTTCCGTAACCGTTGGACCTTCCCTTGCTGGCCATCATGAAGGCAAAGTCAGCCCTCGTGTCGGTCCTGTGTCCATCCGGAAGGCGTCCGTAGGTGAAGTCGCTGTGAGAGTTGTCGCTCTGCTGGGGAGTCTTGTCCATCTCGGTGCCTGAGGCATCATAGAGATAGACTGTTCCGTTCCCAGTGGTAACCCAGCTATCCTCTCCGTCAAAAGCGACAAATCCCTTGGGCTCGATGCTGCCCTTCAGAGATATCGGCCCCTCCCAGGGTGTATCGACGATATTGATCTGCCAGCCGGCCAGATCTACGGCCGTATCCCCGGTATTGTAAAGCTCCACCCAGACTGTGCTGTTGTCGGGCGGACTCAGCTCGAACTCGTTTATGACCACATCGCACGCGGCAAGGCCCGTAATGGCCAGAAGGCCGGAAAATACCAAGAGCGCCTTGACGCCCATACATGATTTGAGATCCATATTCATTCCACACTCCATGTGATTTAACAATGATCGCCTAACGAATATTTGACTCTCCCTTTGTGGCAGAGCCCAGCCCCCAGTCGCCGTCTTTATCCGTGTCATAGCCATCCGGGTGCCTGCCATAGGTGAAGTCGTTGTCCATCCCGTCATCTCGGTCAGCCGTCTTGTCCACTACCTCCCCGGATGCATCAAAGAGCGTGGCATACCCGCCGTCGTTATGGTTCCAGCCCGGCAGTCCGTTGAAGACATAAAATCCTTTTGCAGGCAGCATTGTTCCAGCGGGAGCCGCCGGGAAATCGCCAACCCAACTGCCGTCAGTGATCTTTGCAGTCCAGGAGCTGATGTCAACGCTGTCGTTGTCCGGATTGTAAATCTCCACCCAATCCACTCCGCCTTCTGGCGGATTTAGTTCCATCTCATTGATGACTACAGCTGCCGCAGCACTTAGGCAGAGAAACATAAGAGCAGCCGCAAGAGAAAATGCTTTCATTATTGATCTCACATCTGTATCCTCCACTCATATCGTTATCCAAAATCAGTACAATATATTTCAAGTATATTACTATATCGGATGCATTGATCTGGAAAACGACTAAATAGTTTAAGAGTTATAAACGGGCACAAATATTTAGAAAATTACAGAAGGGAGATAAACAAATAGCAATGAGGTGGATTGAATGAAATTTAGGACTCTGTTAAAGGGATTTAAGCCACTGGGTAGCATGCTGCTCATAGGCTGCATAATGGTGGGCCTCATGACTGCTCTGGGGTCTGCTGCCGAAGAAACGACTGCAGACGAAAATGTTTGCACGGGAGCTGATATGGGAGATTACGCCAAGCTGGTCTTCTGTCTTCCAGAAGAAGTAGTCGTGGAGCCAGAGACAATGGCTGAGGCAAACTATACCAGCGGAAGGGAGGTTTCTGCATCTATGCTGCTTGACGGGAACCGCGTCGGACTGCATCTTCTCTACCCATGCGATGCACCCCAAAAGGAGCTGGATCCTGCAGATCTGAAGCCCTATCTTGAGAGCTACAATCCTGTCCTGATGCAGGCCACATACAACGAATCCGTTGAGAGTCCGGTGCTCTGGGGACAGATCGGAAATCAGATGTTCATCGCCTACCAGCCAAACAATCAGACCATAGCCCTGGTATTGATGGACATGAACATGAGCGAGAGCATGATGACCACATTCCTCGGCAATTTGAGCATTGCCGTAAATGAGGGAATTGCTCCCGCCAGCAACTGTCCGGATACCACCAATACCGCCGCAGTTCCAACTCAGGCCGTAGCCCAGACCACTGAGGAGAAGGCAACTGCAGAGGTAGCCACGACCGAGGTTGCCGAAGCTCCGACCAGCAAAGACAAGATGGTCTCTGGAATGGAAGCAGCCAAAGCCAGACTTGAAGCAATGAAAAAGAACATGAGATAGTCTGAAATTTCCGGTCTTCATGCAAAGTGCCGGGTCTGCTGATTACTCAGGCATTCCCGGCGGATTCTTTTTTGTGAATTGATCCAAAACCTTTTAACCAGGATCTACATAGTAAGCAGGTTATTACAATGCTCAAACATCGACAGGAGGTGTATTTGATGCCATACGAGAGCATAAGCGAGCTGCCCAAAAGCGTGAGAAATCTGCCCAGCCGCGCCAAGGCCCTTTACATGAAGGCCTTTAACAGCTGTTGGGAAGACCTTGAGGATGCTGAGGATGCAGCACGCGAGAAGGCATCTCACGAAGCTGCCTGGTCGTCCGTGAAAGAGCAGTACGAGAAGGACGATGAGACGGGTGAGTGGGTCAAGAGCGAGGAGATAGTAGGAAAACGCTCGCGCCACATCATACGGCACCGCAAGAGCAGGCCCAGTGGGGCTGCCTCGCAGGTAAAGGCACACGCATGATGTTAGAACAAAACTCAGCTGAGAAGTGCTGGTGAGCAATTGAGCCGCCAAGGATTAATGAGGCTCCTCATCAGCAATCTCATAGAAGATTCCTAATCGAGGAGATTTTTGCGTTAAATTATTCAGATTGTAATTTGCAATTATTAAAAATAATATGTCATCTGTCAGCGTAATCTTATGTCTGCTCTCTCCGTGCAGTCCAGCCCACACAATTCAGCGAAGAACCCTTATATTCTCAGATAGCGTTATATTTTCGGCATTTAAGTGAGGCGAGATACATGTCCAAAGATATTCTGGATAAGGGCGCAATTTTGCAGAGGGACAAAGAGACCTTTGCCATAGCGCCGCATATTGCAGGCGGAATAATAGACCCGGCGGGTCTGCGAAGGATCGCTGATGTGGCTGAGAAGTACAACGCCAAGGTCCTCAAGATCACATCCGCGCAGAGAATCGCAATCGTTGGAATTGATCCCAAGGACATAGATGATGCCTGGAAGGATCTGGGGATGAAGCCTGGTGCAGCCATTGGCCTATGCGTTCGAAGCGTCAAGATCTGTCCAGGAACCACCTTCTGCAAGCGCGGACAACAGGATTCCGTAGGCGTGGGCCTGAAGCTTGATGAGCTATATCACGGCATGCAGCTCCCCTGGAAGTTCAAGATCGGCGTGTCTGGATGCGCCAACTCCTGCGCTGAGCCCGCCGTAAAGGACATCGGCTTGATAGGAATGTCCAAGGGCTGGAAGATCCTGGTAGGCGGCAGCAGCGGAGTCAAGCCCCGTCTGGGCAGGATGCTGGCTGAGAATCTCTCAGATGAGGAAGCACTCGCTCTCATCGACAGGATCATCATATACTACAAGGACCACGCGAAAAAGCAGCGTCTGGGCGAGTTCATCGAAGAGATCGGCTTTGATAAGTTCAAGCAGGATATTCTGGCATAATTAAATTCTCTGTGTCTTTGTGGTAGTCTGTCGCTTGCAGATTACCACAAAGGCACAAAGACACAAAGGATTCGCGACTCGTTATGTTCACCCATAGGTCGGACCATAGTAATAGGGATAATAGGATGGATTCGAATAGGTTGGATACTGATAAAGAGCTACAGGAGTGCTGTAAACGCTGTCGCCGTAAAGGAAGTTGTAGGCCTCTGCCATCCATATGGCCTGCTCGTAGTATGCTGATCCCGGACAGGTGCCGTTATAAAATGAGTGAAGCTCACAGTAGGTGCCGTCCGGAAAATAGCAATACCCACCATTGGGACAACCACCATGATTCACACAATAAGCTTCCAACGCATTTCTTGCCTGGCAGGGAACAGATCCAGATAAACCTTGTGCATAGACAGTTCCCCCCGATATTAACATTAAAATGCTTACCAGCATCCATATTGCCCTGGCGTTCATAATTCATCCCCCAATCTGTTGTAGCTATTTTGCACTTCAATCTATGAAAGCCTATTGGCCAATAAATAAAAAAAGGGAAACCCTGAATGCTACAGGGCCTTTGCCGTGATGAGATCCTTGATTAGCCGGATTTACACAGTGGTATTAACAGCTGTGGTATCAACAACGGTGGTATTTACCGCGGTGTCATTGATGCTGACTGTGGCGTTCTCAGCGGCTGGCACGGCAACCACTACCGGCACGAGCTGATTGACGAATACCAGGTCAGTTACATTGGCATCAGTGATGGTCACTACAGCAGAGCCCTCAGCTGGGGATACGATGCTCCAGCCATCTACAAGGGCCTCGGAGACTGCGTACTCGCCGGCAGACAGATCTGCGAATGCGAACTTTCCATCAGCAGCAGAAGCCACGCTGTTGACAACTGCTCCATCCTTGGACAGGTTCAGTGTCCAGCCGGAGAGACCGGTCTGGTTATTGTCTACGACAACGCCTTCAATGGTGAATTTGGGCTCAACCACTGGTGCGGCTGCAACCTCAGCCACGGGCTCAGCCTCAGCTGCTACGGGCTCAGCAGCTGCCTTCTTGTTCATGCTTCCGAGCAACGCGGTCTCCTTCTGGACCTTCATGCCCTCAGCAACGGCATTATCGACACCTAGAGCCTTAAAAGTGTAAGCCTGTCTTCCGCTCTGCTTGAACGAGTAGGCCATCCGGGTGCTTGTTACGGCCGTGGACTTGAATGAATACTGCTTTGTCACCGTATCGGCAGTTAAGTTATGGGCGGGAGATCCTGTTGTTAAGCTGTAACCGGGTTTATCGCCTGAGATTGCAGAGTAAGATTGATTTCCTGCAGCTTGATTAGTGTACCCCAACGCAGGCATTATGACGATGGCTGCTACCATGAGGGCCACTGTAATAGCCAGAACTTTCCTCATATTGAATACCTCCTATTCCTCTAGCGCATAGCATTTATGACTGTAGATTGAACATCCTCCCTTTTGAGAAGAATTGTCGTCAAGTCTAGTTATTCTTCATATAAATAGACTTTCATGGACAAAGACCACTATTAAGGGGCAGCATCGCATTCCTGCCGGATGCCGTCATTGCGGCACAACGCCAGAAGATGAGATCCATCGCAATTTGCGCCCGAATCCGTTGGCAATCCTTCCCGACAAGACGAGAATGTCAGTCCCACCATTTTTGCCCGTTCTCTTACTTTGTTCATCAGCCCCGCTCGGATCTCGAAAGGAAGATAAGAACTACCAGCCACACGGTTGCCTCCGGCAAACAGCTTCTCCAAAGCCGCGCAATCTCTTGGAAAGGCAGAGATGATCCTCTTCAGGCTCCCAGGCCGGGCTTTATAGGTGGAGGAGGTTATGTGCCTGGCACCGGCTCGGCTGGCTGCTGCTACCAGCTCCTCGATCTCATGGTCGTTGATGCCTGGAATGATGGGATCTATTCGGGCTGATACGGGTACGCCCGCCTTGGCCAGACTGGTCAGAGCAAGAATGCGCTCATCTGGAAGAGATGCTCCAGGCTCTAGCCTGCGGCTGATTGAGTCATCAAGCGTTGTGACTGTGATTGCCACACAGGCCCTCATGCTGGCCAAAAGAATTGCATCCCGGGCCACCAAATGGGACTTGGTCACAACCTGCACGGACAGTTTGCGGTATTTCAGTATCTCCAGGCATCCCCGAGAGAGCCGCAGCTCTTCCTCTTTGGGTGGATAGGGATCCGAGCTGTTGGACATGGCCACAATGGTCCCCGGCGTGACCTTTGCGGCCTCCCTGGCCAGACGTTTATGGAGATCTGCTTTGGGCCTGCACACTCCAAAACGGGGGATGTAGGATGAAGCATAGCAATAAAGGCATCCGTGCGGGCATCCTGTGTATGGATTGAGGCTCAACTTCGGCGGACAGGTGCATAGCTCGCTCTTCCAGGGGTCAAAAGGTCGCAGGATCATCAAATGCAGATATTCTCCAAGAGACTCAGATCATCGGCATCTTCAATTGAGGAGTGCAGCCTGTAACCCTCGATCACGGGACCAAGAAGGACAAATTCATCTCCGCGTTTATGTGCTCCTCGGACCCTGATCATGAGACGAATCTGGGCAGCGAGAACGACCGTCTCGTCATCTTCGCCATTCATCAGGGGCAAGAGCATAGAGGACAGTTCCATTTGATCCTTCTTGGACAGACCGTGGCTAACCCATCCCACCTGCACAAGCTGCTCGCCATTTCGTACAGCTACCTGGTACCTCTCAGGCAGACCCTCCCTCTTGCCGCGGCCCCACTTCACCCGAACCAGCATTAGAGAGAGACGATGCTCGGCATGGATGATGACATCACGAGGAGCTGCCTCGCCAGGGCAATATGTTCCCAGAAGGTCTCGTCCCAGGATCGACCTGGCACCGAACTTAACTGCCTGACCTAAAAAATCCTCCGCTGAGCTTTTTTCGGTCAAAACCGTCTCAGAAGCTGCTGATATGCCTGAGAATGGAAGAGCTTGGGGCGGTCCCAGAATAGATAAAAGCCTCACTCTCCGATCCTGGTAGGGCATGCTGCAGATGTCTTTATCCCCGTGAATCAGAAGATCATAGGCCAAGAGGGCCGGGCGGATGCTGCTCTTTCGAGAAAGACGGCGGCGGTTGATGTATCTCAGCATCTCCGCTTGGCTGCATTTCTTCGCTGCTGAAGAATAAAAGCCAATCAGGTCGGCATCAATGACAAAATCAGCATCCAATTCTCCGATCTGCCTGGATAGGCCGTTCAAGGCAAGGGTAATGTCTCGCAACTGCGAGGAGAATATGAGGACAGCATTTCCTTTCTTATGGACCTGAATCCTCAGGCCGGGATACCTTGGCAGGTAGGCGCCAGGCAGGGATGGCTCACCGCGGAAAAAGAGCATCGGCCTTGCAGGAACCAATGGCTGGATAGAGACGCCATTCAAATCACCCTTAAGAGCCTTCTCAGCGATGCCACCCAGATCCGGCATCATCCCATAGGCCCTGCGGATTGCCCCTTGGTCGCAGTGCAGCGCGGATGAAAGGGCCGCGATCATTGTCCTCGTCCCCATGCCGACCTGATTGCCACGGAGAGCTGTGCGAGCAATAAACTTTCCCTCCAGGGGAGTTGCCACCAGGAACAAGCCTCTTAGAATTGCGACCTTCCTCTGCTCCGACTCATAGCCCTTCAAGCCGGAGATCCGCCGGAGGCCATCATAAGTAGATAGGGCCTCCAGAGGCTCGCGAACCAGGGGATGCTGCCCCTTCTGTTGCAGCGCCATCTCGGCTACAAGCCCCATCTCCGAGCCTTCTTTCCGCTGTGCAGTAACATCAAAATCAGATACCTCTGCAAGCGCCGCGGCAAGAGTCTCAGGGCCTACTCCCATCACCCTGTTCTCCCAGGGCGGCCACAGCTCGCCAATGAGCAGTCGAACTGCTGGGCAGAGCATCCCCGGCTCATCTAAAACATCTGCCAGGAAGTCTGCGGCTATATCTGCTTTAGAGCTTCGGGGAGCGAGAGCGATCTCCTGCAGAACAGAAGCAATTCCTGAATAGCGCATTTACCTCGCTATCTTGATCTTCTTGAGATCCTCTGCCTTCTTGGCCAGACTCTCAATCATGCCATCCAGATCTTTAAGAAAAGACCTGGTCACATCCGTGGTCACAGCTCCCGGAGCTGAAGCCTTGATCAGCCCTTCTTGCTCCAGAACCCGCAGGGAATAGCGCACCTTGTGGCTGGGTATCTTCGTCTCCTCAGCCAGCTTGAGGATTCCTATCGGCTCGTTCTCCACCACCTGCTTTAGTATGAGCAGGTGCCGTTTTAGCATCTCAAGCTCGCCGTTCACCTTCTCGGTCAGAATGAGTATCACATCCGCTCATGGCATTAACATCCATAAATGGTATGGCGAACTTATAATTTTATCGATTGACATGGCATATGCTAGCACAGCCAATCGAATACAGAAAAATGATGTAGCTCCTCTCAGTAACGCGCCCGGCGTGAGAGGAAGTCGATCCCATGCCTGGATGTCACCCTGCGACTTGTATCCTTTCCAAGTATTTGAGGTGACGAGACGCCAGTGACTACCAGCATGGTCCGCAGAGTATGATCCAGGTTCTGGTCGATCTGCGCACCCCAGATTATACGGGCATCAGGATTGATCTTCTGGTAGACCTCGTCCACCACGGTCTCTGCGTCGGTAATGGTCATATCCGGCCCGCCTACCACATTTACCAGGGCAGAGGTTGCTCCAGATACATCCACGTCCAGGAGGGGGCTGCGCAAAGCCTTCATCACAGAGTCCCGTGCCTTCTCCTCACCTTCCGCCTCGCCCATGCCGATCATGGCCACCCCGCCGTTGGTCATGACTGTCCTCACATCTGCAAAATCCAGGTTGATCAGCCCTGGTCGGGTGATCAGCTCGGTGATTCCCTTGACTGAACGCATCAGAACCTCATCGGCCACCTTGAAGGCAGCCTGCAGGGGAAGGTTGGGAACTACATCCAAGAGTCGATCGTTTGGCACAACGATTACGGTATCCGAGACATCACGCAGCCTCTTCAAGCCGGCTTCTGCATTCTGCATTCTGATGGAGCCTTCCGCACTGAAGGGGATGGTGACTATTGCAATGGTGAGCGCACCTGCCTCGCGCGCGGCTTCGGCCACAACAGGAGAGGCACCCGTGCCTGTGCCGCCGCCAAGCCCACAGGTGACAAAGACCATATCAGCTCCATCAACTGCCGCCTTGATCTCATCGATATCCTCCTGAGCGGCCTCCTCGCCAATCGCAGGCAGGCTTCCAGCACCCAGGCCACGCGTGGTCCTCCTGCCAATGAGGAAGCGGCGATCAGCATTGATATGCAAGAGATGCTGAGCGTCGGTGTTGATGGCAAACAGCTCTGCACCCTGGATGCCGCACTCTGCAAGCCGATCAATGGTATTCGAGCCGCCTCCACCGCATCCTATGACCCTGATTACCGTGGTCAGCTCCTCAAGGACCGAAACCAACTCTTCATCGCTCTGGATCACGCTTGATGACTTGGTCCTGTTCCCGGCCTCAGATCTGCCCAGGGCTTCGTCGATGATGTACTTCATCTCCATCCCCCTATACTTTTTTCTGCCTTATTCTACCGATCAATTAGTATATAGTTTTTTGCATAGAGATTATTTATATCTTAAAAAATATTTTGTATTGTCTAGGGCTATTGGGTGGATATCTCAGAGATATATTTATAACTATTTTGAGGATTGTCGGGGAGCAGGGGCAGAGAATCCCTACAGTTTCAAAGGCGGGATGAATCAGCAGTTGAAAAGACTCAAGCAGCGCGCATAAAACCACAAAAACAATTGGCATTGGATCACATGCCATCGGTTGAAAGGCCTTAGGTGCCTACGAATTCATTCGTGGGAGTGGTCACAAAAGGAACGATTGGCTGACGAAGCATAGGACAGCCACGTTCTTATTATTATTTTAAACAAATTATTTTTAATTGGACTTCAAGGATTTGAGCTTTTCGATCTGCCTCATAATCCTTTCAGATTCCTTGGATTTCTCACTCTCCAGATGAGAGACAATTTCAGGCAGGCTCTTATTCAAACGATAGATGCGATATGGCCTTCCCTTGCCGGGATTCTTCTCATCCCTTTCTACAATCCAGTCCAGCTTTCGAATCTCCCGCATAGCAATGCTCACTTCCGGTTGTCGAAGATCCGATCCGATCTCTATCTCGCGAGATGTTGCCTCTGCCACCCCAGCCAGGTAGGTCAAAACCTTGGCCACATTTCGTTTCAGTCCTACCTTCATGAGAATGGAAGCAAATTCATCGCGCTCGACTTTCAGGTCTGAGGCGGCTGATATATCCAAAGCGGTCACCAGGCGCTTAACGAGTGATAACATATATATAAGTTTCGTTGAAAATAATTCCACCTTAGCGAAAAGTTGTTACTCTTATTAAGTATTTTTTAAAATACATAAAATTTTCCACCCGCCAGGCTGAAGAGATAGTAGTCAATTCAATCCATTTCATGAATGATATGTACTTGGAGGACAGCTATCTTTGGGCTTTTGATGCCACAGTAGTGGATGCCACAGAAGATCGGGCCATACTCGACAGGACCGCATTTTATCCGCAGTCGGGAGGCCAGCCCGCGGACACCGGCACACTCATCCGGGGCGATAAGAGCTTTTCGGTAGTGGGCGTAGAGCCAGGTGAGAAAGGAATCGTGCACATACTGGATAAAACAGGCTTGAAGCCCGGCGACCCGGTATCAGGAAGAATTGATAGCGACAGACGCTATCGATTCATGCGATGCCACACAGCCTGTCACATCTTGAGCGCAGTAATATTCAAGGAGACAGGGGCCAAGATCACAGGAAACCAGATCGAACTATCCAGATCGCGTGTGGATTTCAGCCTGGAGAGCTTCGATAAAGCCAAGATGGGCGAGTATGTAGCGCGAGCCAATAGCATAATAGATGAGCATCATCCAGTTACCACCAGAGTAATTCCCAGGGATACGGCCCTGGCCATCCCTGACCTAGTCCGCCTGGCCATGAATGTGCCGGATAGAGAGATGATTCGAGTGGTTGAGATCGAGGGCGTTGACCGGCAGGCCTGCGGAGGGACTCATGTCAAGAACACCGGCGAGGTTGGCAGAATAAAGATGATCAAGGCTGAGAACAAGGGCAAAGCAAATCGAAGAGTCTACATCTCTCTGGAGGATTAATGCATACAATGGAGCTGTTGGGCAAATCTCGGGTCAAGGTCGAGGACGAAAAGGTGCAGGAAGCGAGCGAGCCCATGATTAAGTGGTGTCCGCTCTTTGACAAGGTGCGGGGCATAAAAGAGGTGACTGCCCAATCAGCTGCTGAGAACATGGAGTTTCGCATAAAGAATCACGGCATGTTCTCGGCGCGGCGCCGCCTGAAAATGGACACATTCGTGGGATTCGGGGCCTCTGAGTCTATGATGACCGGAATCAAGACGAGGATCATCGATGCTGCTGTTACGGTATGCGATGGAGCTGGAACTGTGATCACTGCAAATCCTGATTTGGTGCAGGGCATGGGTGGCTACATTTCAGGCTTGACCGAGACCGATCCCATACCTGAGATCCTTGAGGGCATCCGCAATATGGACGGGCATGTTCTCTCCCCCCAGGACGGCAAGATCGACCAGATTGCAGGTGCAGCTTACGCGAGAGCTGCCGGATACAAGAAGTTCGCGGTCACCGTTGCTGACAGGGCGACTGCAGAGAGGCTACGCGAGTGGGAAAAATCCGCAGGAGTGCGGATAATGATTGTAGGCGTGCATCTCACAGGCATCTCGCAGGAGGATGCCGCCGGGCTTTTGGCAGTCGCAGATATCGTCACTGGCTGCGCCTCAAAGCAGATTCGAGAGCAGGTAAAGCCTCTGGTACAGGTGGGCACCGCCGTGCCGCTCTTCGGCCTGACCCGCTGGGGCAAGGAGCTGCTTGTGGAGAGGGCCAAAGAGGTGGAACAGCCGCTTCTGATAAACACCATGCCCCTGCCGGTGCTGCCTGAGAACAAGCAGCCGAGGCCCTTGGTTTAACCCTTTTTTCTTGCAGACACATGTTTTGAAGAGCAATATCTCTGTTGAACATGGGCTTGTTCCAGGCAGGAGCTAGTTCGATAGCTTTATCAAACGCTTCAATGGCCTCACTGTATTCGCCCTCGTTGCTATGGGCGATGCCTTTAAGATTCCAGGAGAATGCAGTCCTTGGATCATGTTGTAAATTCTCGTCGCACTCTCGCATAATGGTCAATATTCGTCTCAGAACCCCGCTAATGCTCATAAAAACCCCACTTGAACTCCGATTAATATTAAACGACATTTGTCAAGGAATCAATCGTCATTCAACGATATAAACTTGTGGTACACGATGCAGCAGGGCGCGACACTGACAACTATCATGATACACGCAACATTTTTCATAAGTCGTAAAAATTTCTTATAAATTATGCAAAGCTGGTGACTGGCAACACCCGTATCCAGAAAGAACTTAAAGCGACGTTGCCGTCATTACCTTTTTTTAATATCTGATACGCGTAACCCTTTTATTATTAGTAATTATAATCAATATATATGGAGGGACAACCATCAAAAAAGCTTTAATCATGCTTCTGATAGCAGAGGCTCTTATCCAGGCTGCCTCTTGCATTCAGATCTCAGCCTCTGGAGGAAGCAACGGCGAAAGCGGCTCTGCATCGTTAGATTTTGTTGCCTTGGAATCAGCAGGCATTAGCAGCCAAATCGCAATCAATGGCGCAGACGTAACTCCCAGTACAGCGGTTATCGGACCCACAGCGAAATTCGAACAGACCCACTCGGTCAGGGATGCCTCCGGCAAGAGTGCGAGCGTTTATGTAAAGGTGCTCAATGCGCCCGGCGGCCTTACTTACAAATCAAGAGTCCTGCCGAAAGAGGGGAGCTTGACTGCTCAAATCCAGGTATCCGCTGAACAGTGGCTGACTGTACCCAGGGCAGAATCCATCAAATGCACGGCCATTTCATCATATGGAACTACCAGATCTGCGAGCGTCGGACTTGAGGAGCGCAAGGGCACAACTGCCAGCGACTACGTCACTCTCACAGGATATTACGGAAAAGCCTTAACCACAGGCACATCCGTTTCTGCGAGTCAGACTGCAACCAGCGGCGCGGCAAACTCCGTTAATGTCTATGGCTACTCGAAGGACAGCAGCGGAACTTATAGAGTGAATTGCGCGATCAATGGGATCTCTGGAGGCAAAGCCTCATTCACAGGATTGAGCGAGACCGCCTCATCCGGAACCACCACCCAGGTGGCCCAAAAAGAGCGATTGTTCGGCACATTCACCAGCACCGCCAGCTACACCCCCGTAATCGGAACACAGAAGTCCAAGACCAGGACCTCGAACTACGGCACCGATTACTACCTGAACATGCTGTCTGCTAAGGGCAGCTCGCCTGCTGGGATCGTGGGGTATTATGTCAAGCCAGGTACAGTTGCCAGCAAGATTCAAGGTGCGGTGAACGCTGCTCAATCTGGCGACACCATAAACGTTCAAGCAGGAACCTACAAAGAGAATGTTATCCTTGATAAATCACTTACCATAAAAGGTACCAGTTGCACAAGTACAATCGTAAATGGAAATAAGTTAGGATCCGTATTTAAAATTGGCACTGCCAACTCCAATATCGACGTGACGCTTTCAGGCCTCGGCATAACTGGCGGATCAGGGACCACTTCGGGAACTGGCAAGTTCGGTGGAGGCGTTTATAACAAGGGCAGAGTCTCAATTAGGAATTGCCTGATATCCCTTAATTCTGCACCAACCGGCGGTGGAATCTACAACAGCGGAACAGCTACCATCACAGGCAGCACTATATCCAAGAATTCAGCTAGCGGCTCCGGGGGAGGGGTATTCAATTCGGGAAAGGTCAGCATATCCGCAAGCACAATAAGCGAGAACGTTGCTGGTTATGGCGGAGGCATCTTTAGCACCGGTGCGGCTGCAATTTACAGCAGTTCGGTCAATGGCAACACAGCCCCGTACGGCGGAGGCATCGCCAATGGCGGCAGCCTGGTGATAGGCGGGACAAGTCAAATAGTGAACAACCGGGCAACTATGGGGACAGGCGGCGGCATATACTCGTGGAGTGGCATTACCTTTGATGGGCAATCGATTGCCATCAAATACAATAGAGCACACATGCCATATCCGCTTCCGTCAGGAGCACCCTGGAATCAACAATACGGAGTCTTCATGTATGCGGTGCCCACATTAAAAAATGGATTCAACCCCGCAAAGCAAGTGACTTATAACACCTACCTTTAGCCAGAATTTAAGAGGGGGCATGATCCAAGCCCGCCTTCACTTTTTAAGTTCCTCGCTGTCTTGCACACCCTGTGAGTCCTCAGTGTGCTCTGTGGCGCTACAGTAACCTCAGGTTAGCCATAAGAGATAGCGAAGAGCCAAAAGAATTAAGATGCACTAAATCATCGTTGGCTCGATAGATTAAGGGAGGACTCTTTCATTGGCCAGGCGAACCAGAGACAAGCATCAACAAACGAATTTAGCTCTCGCAAGCCAGAACACATTTGCATCTGCCGATGAGCACCTGGATATATCCATGCTCGAAACCTGGCTATGGGATGCAGCCTGCGCCATTCGAGGATCTACCGACGCCCCGAAGTTCAAAGACTTCATTCTGCCCCTGATCTTCTTCAAACGCCTATCAGATGTCTTCGATGATGAGTTTGCTGCCCATGTTGAAGAATATGAAGATGAAGCGACAGCCAGGGAGATTGTTGAGGCAGATTTGGCTCATTCCTTGAAGACTGCAAGCACCCCGATAATCCGCTTCTATATACCCATAGAGTATAGCTGGAAGAGAATTCGCAACCACGGGGCCGATGGACGGTTGGGGGAGTTTGTAACGGCAGCTATGAGAGAGGTAGCCAAGCTTAATCCTGACCTGCAGGGCGTTCTCGACATCAAGGACTACAACGAGCGTCAGAGTGGGCAGCGCACTCTTGACGATGACCCTCTGGCCGCCCTGATCGAGATACTGAGCCGCCACCGCCTGGGACTGAAGAACACTGAGCCGGATATCCTGGGCAGGGCTTACGAATACCTGCTGCGTAAGTTCGCCGAGGGGCAGGGACAGTCTGCCGGGGAGTTCTACACACCCAAAGAGGTTGGGGATTTGATAGCTGAGCTGATCGATCCCAGAGAATACACCACCATTTACGATCCTGCCTGCGGCTCTGGCGGCCTCTTGATCAAGTCAAGGCTGCTATTCGAAAGAAAGCACCTTCAAGAGAAGAGCAAAGCTCCGAGGCTATGGGGGCAGGAGCTGAACCCAGTGACGTTCTCCATGGCCAAGATGAACATGTTCCTGCACGATTACACAGATTCGAGCTTTGCCATAGGCGACACCTTCAGGAAGCCCGGCTTTGGGCCGGAAGGCTCTCTCAAGCGGTTTGACTATGTGGTGGCAAATCCCATGTGGAATCAGGACAATTACGATGAGGCCTTTTACGAGAGCGATACCTACAGCCGCTTCAAATACGGCACCCCACCCAGGTCTTCGGCTGACTGGGGCTGGGTGCAACATATGTTTGCTTCGCTGAAGGACGGAGGAAGGGCGGCTGTGGTCCTAGACACGGGTGCAGTCTCACGCGGCTCAGGCTCCCGGTCTTCCAATAAAGAGAAGACAATCCGCCAGGCGTTTGTGCAGGCGGATGCCATCGAGGGCGTTATTCTCCTGCCTGAAAACCTGTTTTACAACACCACGGCACCGGGCATAATATTGCTGCTGCGAAAGGGAAAGCCGGAGGAGAGGGCAGGGCAGATCTTGCTGGTCAATGCCTCCAACTACTTCGTGAAGGAGAAGCCCAAGAATGCTCTCACAGAGGAGGGCATCCGGGCGGTGGTTGAGGTCTACCGGAATTGGCAGACGCGGGAGAAGCTCTGCCGGGTGATCACGCTGGAGGAGGCGAAGGCGGCGGACTACAACCTGAGCCCCTCGCAGTTCGTGGAGGTGAACGAGCGGGAGAAGCACCGGCCAATCCCGGAGATACTGAAGGACCTGGAGGCGGCGAGGGCGGAGAGGGAGGGGGCGGACGGGGAGCTGGCGGAAGTGCTGGGGAAACTGGGATTGCAGAAGTGATATGGATACCAAACAAATGCCGCTTAATTGGACCCGATTAAAGTTAGTACCTTAACTCCTCACGCAGTAGGGAATAAATTCAATCCTAGCTTGCTGTCCAAAT
>CAZFFD010000021.1:0-34050 GCA_964518035.1 uncultured Methanotrichaceae archaeon
AGCTAATCCAGTTCGCTCAAAGCAAAGCTGCAAAGGCTGGCAAAATGGTTGAACTAGTAGACGCGAGATACACATCTCAGAAATGCTCCCAGTGTGGTATAATGGTCCCTAAGACACTGGCAGACCGAACCCATCTTTGCCCTAACTGTGGGCTAGAGATGGATCGAGACATCAATGCCAGCTTGAACATTCGCACCCTCGGACTGAGGGGAAGAGCCTATCAAGATCCGACCCCTACTTTGTGCAAATCATCAAAGCAAGTTAGATCGATGACGTAGGAAGCCCTGCCTATTCAGGGGCATGGGAGGAAGTCACTATCTCAGGACGACAATTGCATTGCAAGAGAGTGAGTTAATAATGAAACGGCTGACAGCTTATATATCTGGAAAGGTTCAGCAGACAGGATACCGATCCAAGATCGTAGAGACCGCAAGAGCCTTGAGACTAAAAGGATTCGCAGAAAACCTGGATGACGGCAGAGTCAGGATCATAGCCGAAGGAGAAGAAGAAAAGTTGAAGTGGTTTATTGAAGCCATTGACATTAAGAACACTCTAATCCAGGTATCCAATATCGAAAAAGAATACTCTTCTGCTGTGGGCGACATATCCAAGTTTTATAAATTAGTAGATAAAGGGGAGACCGACGCCAGGCTGGATACGGCAGCTGTCCTGCTAAAAGAGCTCACGGTAGCAGTAATCAATATGGGAGAAAAGCTTGGAAGCAAATTGGATACCGTGATTGAACGACAAGATCAAATGATCGGAAAACAAGATCAAATGATCGATTTGCAGCAGGATATGCTGGATGAAGTGAAGGATTCCAGAAAAGACCTCAAAGGTTACCTAGATCAGAGATTTGCGAAGCTCGAAGATGAGGTCATTGAGATGAAAGCTGCTCTTCGAGCCAAAGGCATAATCTAGTATCATGCCATTTGTTATTGAGCGTCCTGCTTTGCAATTGACCGAATAAGATCAAGGAGTACCTTGATAGAGCTAGCAAGTCAAGAACGCTACCTTAGAGGACTGTTGTGCATTCCAAGATTCTTATAGGCCTAAAGTTGAGTGTACGATTGACAAGGCCTTTGCATAATTCCATGCTTAACATGTCAGGACTGCTGTGCAAAAGGGGCTATGCTATTGGCTGAGAATTTTGATATAGAAATCTCTAAAGCGTCTCCGAAGCAGAGGCTATAAAGCTACAAAAGGAAGCAGGCTACAACGAGCTGCTTTCATCTAAATCCCGCAGCGCCTTTGCCATCGCTTTTAAAGTTGTTAAGGAGCCCATCTTCCTGCTTCTGGTTGCAGGTGGGCTTGTCTACCTAATGCTTGGAGATCTCCAGTATCGATGTCGGAATTAATTATCTAGCGGTTGCATCTACCATCATCATAACCGCCGTAAATCATGAGGTGTCCAAGGATCTAATAGAATTTGCTGCAGAGAACGATGTTTCCGTGATCGGGATGGAAGATCTAACCGGTATTCAGACGAGAACGGTAAACAGAGTATCTAAAGAATTCAGGTACGAGCATAGCAATTGGGAATTCAGGCATCTACAGGCTTTCGTAGAATACAAAGCCAACGAAGCCGGGATAGCTGTAATCTGCGCAAATCCTGAATACACTTCCCAAACCTGCCCAGGATGTAACCACATTAGCCGAATTAACCGACTTGGCTTGGCCTTTCGATGCAAAACGTGCGGTTACGAACCTCACACCAACAAGGCTGGTGCTATGAATACAGAGCACCGAACACGAGACTCAAGGTATATCCTGGAGTCTCAGGGCAGTAATGTCAGCCCGCCAGACGCGACACGACTTTTCGCGTAAGTCGCAAGCCGCGCCATTCAGAGGGCGGTAGTTGACTTTATACTATGCAGTTTATGCCTCTTCCTCTATGGCTATGGACTGCCAAAGACGGTCATAATAAATCCTCCTTGTAGTCTCGCAGCAGGAAGAAGTCTCTTTCCTTGATAATTAAAACGACTGCCAGCACCATCAAGAGTACGGTCTGGATGATCTTGCTGTCGGGATGTGTCAAGAATGCTTCATTGAAGCACCCCGCAGTAATGTGAAAGACGACGGCGACAAGTATGCTGCGGTTCGTCTTGTAGTAGAGCCAGTTCGCCAGTATCACATAGGGAATCACGCTGACAGCGAAGTTGATGCTGTACAGCATCCCCATCTCGGCCACGTTGCTCTGGTAGCAGTCTTTTATAAAAGACAGTGGCGCATGCCAGAGCGCCCAGAACACGCTGAACAGCAGAGATGCCTTGAGCAGGCTCATCCGTTGTCGCAGGGAGTCGGTACCATAGGAGTGCCAGGCCAGCTCCTCCACCATGGGTGCTAGAAAGAGCAGGAACCATCCGGGGAAGATTCCGACTGAGAACGATGACATGCCAGAGAAATTGAACTGATCAGCGCTGTAGCCGAACAAGAGGGAGATCCCTTGGGCCAGAAGAATGCTGGCAAGCATCAGAAAACATGTGAGAAATATATAAATCGGCTTTGCGCCTTTTAGGCCGATGATTCTTCTTTTGAGATCATCTCGCAATTCGGCGTCCGGCCATATCAACCAGAATGCTATCAACATCGGAGCCACGAGTCCGATAACGCCCAAAATGCCAACCGCAGCGGCGAGACGCTGGTTCGTGGGCGTGATATGGCTTAAGTAAGCAGCTGCGAGCCAAAACGACCACGGGATTAATGTCGACAAGCCGAAGAAGAGGATTGGATGACTATATTTTTCAATAACTTTAATATTAATCATGATGTACAAGTCCCGTCTTATATAAACTTAACAAAAATTTTCATTATATGTTATCGAATGCTGTGCTGCAGCCTCGGCAAAGCCTCATTCACAATGATGTGTCCTTTATCAATTCCGAAGTTAACTCTTATCATAGGCGCAGTCACCTCAACATTTTTGGGTAATGTTTTTCTGATGTATAAATATATGCATCATTACGAGTTGAAGCGGCCAACTCTAAGATATTCTAACCTGAGACCCGAGCAATGAGGCCTTTGTGTCTTTGTGCCTCTATAGTGATCAGCTGTGCGATGGACTACCACAAAGACGCAAGGGATGATTTATGTCTTCTCTCTCAATGCAGTCCAACCCATACAATTCAGCGAGAAGCCATATTTTCAAGTAGGAGTTGATATAATGGTTCGCCCTGCTACCTACAGAAAATAGCGAGGAGCCATGAATGGACGGCAACGAATCATCAAGCGTCGATCGAAACCAAAAAGAACTGACCAGAGGCGTCTCTTTACTAATTGGAGACCCGAAAAAGGCCATCTTGAAGCTCTCCGGCCCGATGATCATAGCCATGCTCATCCAGGCAGCCTACAATCTGGTTAATGCAATCTGGGTAGCCGGGCTCGGTTCGGACGCTCTAGCTGCCGTGGGATTCGTGACACCGGTATTCATGGTGGTGGTCGGTCTCTCCAATGGCCTTGGAGCCGGAGTCTCCTCTTCGATCTCCAGGAGAATCGGAGCCAAAGATAAGCCCGGTGCGGACAATACCACGATGCACGGTCTGCTTCTGGTGATAGTAGTATCCATAATCATGACCGCACTCCTCCTCGTTTTCTCCGAGCCGCTGCTAGTGGTCATGGGCGCGGGAGCATCCTTAGACCTGGCCCTTGAGTTCGGAAATATCGTCTTTGCTGGCAGCGTTTTCATGATATTCAGCAACATAGCCTATGCCATTTTGAGGGGTGAAGGAGACACAAGGCGGACCATGTATGTCATGTGCGCAGGGTCTTTGATCAACGCCGTCCTTGATCCCATACTGATCTACTGGATAGGCCTTGGCATAGCCGGAGCAGCATGGGGTACAGTCATCTCAATGTTTCTGGTCTCAGCAGTTCAGGTCTACTGGCTGATAATCAAGAGAGATACATATGTCTCCATCTCTAAGAAGGCCTTTTCTTTCAGCCGTGGGGTGATGAAGGATATCCTGCAGGTGGGAATTCCAGCAAGCTTTGAGTTTCTGCTCTATTCGATAGATGCCATCATCATCAATGCAATGCTGGTCAGAGTTGCTGGAACAGATGCCGTCGCCGTTTATACAGCTGGCTGGAGGGTGATATTCATTGCGATCGTTCCATTGATTGCCATCGCCACGGCGGAGATTTCTGTAGCAGGAGCGGCCTTTGGAGCCAGAAAATTTGGAAACCTGCCTGTAATTCACGATTATTCGACCAAACTGGGATTGGTCATAGGAGTTCTGACAGCAGTCATCGCCTGGATTTTTGCCTCTCAGATATCAATGTTCTTCACCTATTCATCAGAGAGCTTGCATCTGGCACCGACGATGGTGGCATTCATGCATGTGATGTGCCTGTTTTATCCTTTCGTGTCCCCTGGCATTATGTCTGCTTGCCTCTTCCAGGGGGCAGGCAAAGGGCTCACCTCTCTGTTCATCAACATGCTTCGAGATGTGGTTCTCATAACCATGATGGCTTTTGTTCTCGGCATGGTCCTGGGGCTGGGCCAGGAGGGCATCTGGTGGGGAATCGTCTTTGGCAACATCAGCGGGAGCCTTCTTGCCTACCTGTGGGCCAAGCTCTACATAACGCGATTGATAAAGGACAAGGGGTCTGCTGAAAAGAGAATAGCCTCCTGAGCGAAGAGATTAATATTATCAATGAAAGAAGAGATTAGCGATTCATGGAGATCCGGGCATGATTACATCATTTTCATTAAAGAACTTCAAGAGCTACCGGGAGGCGCATATGCCTTTGGCCACGCTCACCTTTTTTATCGGCCCGAATGCTTCCGGCAAGAGCAATGCTTTGGAGGCGATTCGCCTTCTTTCCTGGATGGCCAAAGGCAGTCGTTTGGATGATATAGAAAGAAGTATCCAGGGTTCAGACTCACTGTTGCGCGGGAGGCCAGTTAATCTCTTTCTAGACTCCAAGAGTAGTTTTGAGGTTGGCTGCCGGATACAAGGAAATCTACAAGGCAATCTTGAAAACTGGAATACGCTTTCTGTTAGCATCTCACTGATAGACGATCATCTTATAATCACTGATGAGTCGGTTTCAACGGACTCAGAGCCTATCCCACTATACAGTGTGGACAGCTTACCCAACCCCCTAACCGATGAGATTCGTGTAGCCTATAATAACTTCAAACGCGGGAGAAACAAGCCTCATATTCCGTGCTCTAACCGGCAGGCAATTTTCTACCAGCTCGGCACACCGGCACGTTTCGAAAAATCCGATGAGAAATCACAGAAGGTAATTCCTGCCGCAGCTAAGCGTTTTCGGCATGCTCTCCGTGAGATAGTATTCCTCGATCCTCAGCCTGCCCTTATGCGTGGCTATTCCTTTGCTAAAGACAACGAGATGAAAGAAAACGGCTCAAATTTATCAAGTGTGCTTTATAACATCTGTGAGGGTGATGGTCCTTTAAAAAAGGATCTTCTTGATTTCGTTCGATCTCTGCCTGAGCAGGATATTAAAGATATCAATTTTATTGTAACAGATAGAAATGATGTTATGGTTGTCCTGAAAGAGTCTTTTGGCAACAAGGACACTATGATGGACGCGCCGGTGTTATCTGATGGCACTTTGCGAGTCTTGGCCACAGGTGCAACACTGCTATCCGCCTCCCCTGGATCTCTTGTCATTATTGAAGAGATAGACAATGGGGTTCATCCTAGCCGGGCTGAGCTTCTCATAAAGCAAATCATTAAGATAGGCAAAAAACGCAAGCTGAATGTGCTATTAACCTCTCACAATCCCGCCCTTCTCGATGCTCTTCCAGATGAATCTCTGGGTGATGTGCTCTGCTGCTACAGAGATCCTGAATTAGGAGACAGTCGCATTGTGAGGCTTGGAGATCTCGATCGTTTCCCTGAGCTTATGGCTCAAGGCTCATTGGGGCAATTGGTGACCAGGCAGATTCTGGATCGCTTCCTTAAAGACAAGACCACACCTGAAGAGAGAAAGCAAGCGGCATTGTCCTGGCTTGAGGAACTCAAGAAAGGGGTAACTGATGAGTGCCATCTGTCTGATTGACACCTCAATCTTCGTTGAGATTCTCGACGTTCCCAGAAAGGCAGCTGATCATGAGCAGGTGATCTCAGAGCTTCAGGCAAAAATAGAGGCTGGTGAGTCGCTATTTTTGCCAATGGCAACTATTTTAGAAACCGGAAATCACATCGCGCAAAATGGAGATGGAGGGGAGCGTCGAGTCTGCGCTCACAAATTTGTCTCACAAGTTCAGCAAGCGCTCAGAGGGCAGTCTCCGTTCATATCCATCAGCTTTCCTGAGAAAGAACAGTTGCAGCAATGGCTGTCCGAGTTTCCAGATTCCGCTATGCAACAAAACAGTCTTGGAGATCTGTCAATAATTCATGATTTCCATAGGTTCTGCCGCCAAAGTCCTCTGCGTGGGATTTACATCTGGTCCAAGGACAGTCACTTGTCATTCTTTCGTCAGCAGGCCAGATATTAGTAATAGCCAAAATTTGTAACGAGTGAGGAGAGTAAGCCCCCTTCTGTTCTATGACGGCATTCAGCTTAGCGCCATACCCGAGCTTGGCTGGACGTCCACGTTCTCAGCTCTATTTTGGCTTGCACCCACAGGGTTTCGCCGTTTCATCCGCCTCCCGCGCGACCTCAGCCTCGCGGCATCATAGCTTTAACGCGGTGCGGTCTCGTTTCTGTGCCAGAGCCAGAGCTCTCGCCCTACATCCTTTGGGGAATGTCTGTGTGTCCAGTGGTGGGGGGACTTTCCACACCGGCCTGAATCGGCCAGCGGCAGCCGCCCTTCCTCTCTCGCTGATGTTATGTGCTCCGGGTCGGTTTATAACGCCTTCGCTAGGGCAAATCTTTATTCCAGGACATGCCAACTCTTATTTGAATGGCCCGAGATCAGAGAGATCATTACTACCGGCTGGCAAAGGAAGAAGGCTACCGAGCCCGTTCCGCCTACAAGCTGCTGCAGATCAATGAGAAGTTTCACATCATCAAGCGAGATGACAGTGTCGTAGACTTAGGAGCTGCTCCCGGCGGCTGGTTGCAGGTGGCTGCAAAGCTGTCAGGCGGAAAGATAGTTGGCGTGGACCTGGAGGGCATAGCTGCAATCCCTGGCGTCCAGACCTTTCAGGCGGACATAACCCATGAGAGCACAGTCGATCTGGTGAAAGAGGCTCTCGGCGGAGATGCAGATGTCGTGATCTGCGATGCCGCGCCAAACCTCACTGGCGCCTGGGACATGGACCATGCCGTATCAGTAGACCTGGCTCGATCAGCTCTTAAGATGGCTAAGAAGCTATTGCGGCCAAGGGGCAACTTCGTGGTCAAGGTCTTTCAGGGAGACCTCTTCCAGGACTTTTTAAACGAGGTACGACGGGAGTTCTCTTCTGTTCAGGCTCACTCTCCTCCGGCTTCGAGAAAGGAGAGCGCAGAGACCTACATCGTAGCCAAGAAGCTGCTCACCGGTCCCGTGAGAAAAGGCGATATGCTTGACGTACTGATCGAATCCACAGGCAAATCTGGTGACGGCGTTGCCATGGTAGAAGGCTTCGCTATCATCGTGCGCGGCTCCCAGCAGGGCGAGAGGCTGCGTGTGAAGATAGACGCGGTCAAACCCAACTTTGCCTTCGCGGATATTCTTGAGAGAAAGGATTAATAACCTGCCCAAGAAAAGTAGAAGGAGGGACGATTCTATGGAAGACAATGCCGTGATTTTCATCGGTGACAAACCAGTCATGAACTACGTTCTTGCAGTGATGACCCAGTTCAACAAGCCAATCTCTTCAGTAACATTGAAAGCCAGGGGACGTGCCATCTCCCGAGCAGTGGATGCGGCAGAGATCACCAGGAATCGATTCATGCCAAATCTAATTGTTAAAAATATTACCATCGGTACCGAAGTCATCCAGAGCGAGGACGGTAAAGCAGTGAATGTATCCTCCATGGAGATATTGCTGGCCAAGGATTAATTATATCACGGTTTGCTCAAGCGAAGGCTCTCGCGCACGCGGGAGGGACTCATGCTCTGCCTGAGTCATCCAGGCTCTAACCTGGTTCTACCTGATTGTATTGATGGACCGGCCTGCCCATGATAGTCCTGTGATCGGCCAATGAACCGTGCCTGTCCGGATTATCTCACCAAAAGGATGAAATGGATTCGCCGCCATAAACGGCCAACAATGATATCCGTGGCAAAAAAAATGCGCGCGTTATTCGTTCTGCTCCTGGTGCTTTTCCTGGCCGCACCAGCACTTGCAGCTTACGAATCCGGAACGGTTGGGCCCTACGTCGTTTCTTTTGAAATGAATACCTCTATGCAGTACACAGTATACGTTGAAGATGCATCAAGGGGCGCTACTTCTATGGGCATCGGATTCACCAGATACAACCTTACCATAGACAGCGACGATTATATGGCATCGATGGTCCTGACCCGATATGATGAGCCAATGGTCGCAAATATTACCGCAAATGAATATATAATTTATTATGCTCTCATGGACGCCGGAGCGGATGAACCCAATCTCTACCAGCCTTTGATAGATGGCCAGCCGGCAGTGCTGGGCAATTTCAGGTTCGAAAAGCAGTATCTAGGACAGGGACAGTACCAGGAGGGAGATCTCGTAGTCGCAGCCGCATACTCTCCGGATGCCAGAGTCTATGGGGATGGAGTCTATCGGGGCAGAAACGACTGTCGCATCATCTCGACTTATCCATGGGAGATAATCAGAGATCTGCTCAATACTCTGCATGTGCAGGTGCCTGCTGAGGATCTTGTTTCCGCGTCCACCAACCAGTCGTCTCCGTTCGAGAATCTCCTGAATCAATCATCTTGAGGCTGGCCGGTCGGAAGATCGCGCTATTTGCATTTTCGATATCAACAGCGTCATAGAGGGTTCATGTAGATATTAGGTGATATCTACATAAAAATCATCCTTTAATATTAAGCCTAATGAACAGGTACTTGGAGGAATTCCAATTAACTCAATGAAGCTGATATTATCCATCATGGCAATGGGAATACTGATTGCAATGGGATCTGCCTTTGATGACATGGGAATGGAGCATTCTGAATTGGCAACCTATGGTGGCGATAATGAAGGTAATCTTGATTTCGGCGGCTATGGCCATCATGACTGGCTAAATCCCGGAGGATATGTCTCGTATAGCTACGGGTATCCTGCCTATGCTTATTCCTGGTATCCAAGATACACTTACACCTATCCGACCTACACGTATCCAACCTATGTCTATCCAACATACACATATCCTACTTACACCTATCCGACATACACGTACTACTACAGCCCTGTGTATGATCCCTGGTATGCAGCCGCCGATCCCTGGTATGCAGCTAACGTCTATGGATGGACTGGAACCACTTACTACTACTCAGGTGAATGGTCTCTGTATCGCTCCGGAGGATACTACTTCCTTTAAAAATAGAACAAAAAAAGTTTTTTTTTAGGCTGGCGTTATGGTCTCTCCAGAGGTCTGGTCTGCGGGTTTTGCCTCTTCAGTTGCGGGCTCTTTTGCTGGTGGAGAGATCAGCTCGGCCTTTACACGCTCGCCGGTGTGCTTTTCGACGTAGTCTACCTCTTTGAATCCCAGGTGCTGGATGATCATGTCCGCGAGACCCCGCCTGATCATGAGCCATTCCTTGTAGTAGGATAGCTCCCAGGGGACAATAATGATGGCAGTTTCATCTTTAATCTCTGCCTCAAGCTGCATCCTGGCAAAGGTATTGATGAGGCCCTTGAGCTTCTCCAGCCGATCCTCGATGCTCTCGGTGATCTTGTACTCGTAGACGATGGTCTTGTCAGCCAGGGGGTGATTGAAGTCGATGCTCACCTTTCGCCCGATGATCCTGGAGACTGTTCCTGTTTTATTCTCCACACCCACTCGCATCCCTACGACGGGCTTCTGCTCCTTAAAACGGTTTAGGGGAACTATCTCGATTTTCTTGGGATCGCGCAGGCCAAAAGCGCTCTCTGGAGGGATCTCTATCTTTCCTGAGTAGCCGATCTCCTTTCCTATCAGATCTGCCTCGAAGCCAGCTACGAGCTGGCCTGCCCCCACTACTACGAGGTGCGGGCCATACTGGACATCCTCACTGAAGATTCCCTTTTCTGTAGCCACGTCTTTGTCAGTTGCAGCAATTATCTGCCCATCAACCGTCTCTATGTAATCAATCCTAATGAAATCGCCATTTTTCACAGTCATTTCAAATTCCGTCCTATGATAGTCAGCTCCATCTAAACTGGGGCGAGACAATGCCAGAACCTGATTTATACTTTCGCATTCGACAGGATCCAGCATTCTCAAATGAGGTACTCTGCTATTCTCTCTGTGAGGGGCTGCTCGCAATACAGGCAGCGCAGCAGGACGGGATTTTTAACCTTGACAAGCATCCTGGATTTGATGGGTTCAAGGGTATTGGAGATGCAGTTTGGGTTCTGGCAGCGCACTACACCTACAATCTCGTCTGGCAGATCCACCTTCCGTTTTTCAATTACTTTGCAGTCCCTGATGATGTTGATTGATGCATCTGGGGCAATGAGCGCGATCCTGTTGACCTCTTCCTCCAAGAGCTCGCGGTCCTCCACCTTGACTATATCCTTTCTGCCAAGCTTTCTGCTGTCAACGTTCATAACTACCGAGACCATCGCGTCTGTGGCTCCAGAGATCCCCAGGATCTTGAGGACATTCAGAGCCTGGCCTCCGGCAATGTGATCGATCACTGTGCCGTTATTGATGGGCCTGACCTTCTGTCCCTTTGGCTCGTCATCTTTTCTTGGCTTTTCTTCTAATCTTGGATCGTCTCTCATTGCTATGCACCTTCTTCTGTGAGCATCCTCAATAGAGCCATTCTTACCGGCACGCCGTAGAAGGACTGTTCGAAGTAGCGAGCGTGCCCGGTCTGGTCCACTGCAGGAGCTATCTCGTCTACTCTTGGCAGGGGATGCATGATGATTAGGTTCTTTCTCGCGTCAGCCAGGAACTCCGGAGTTATCCTGTAGCTGCTGGCTACTTTCTTGTATTCCACAGGGTCCGGGAACCTCTCTCGCTGTATGCGGGTCATGTAGAGTACATCAACATTGTTGATCACTTCTCCGAGGTCGCTGGTCTCGCGAACGGCTGTTCCCTTGCCGGAGAGGTCTGCCTTTATCGGCTCAGGCATCTTCAGGCCGGGAGGAGAGACCAGAGTGATGTCAGCGCCGTAGAGGGAGAGAGCATATGCCAGGGAGTGAACTGTGCGGCCATACTTCAGGTCGCCCACGAGGGCAATGCTCAGGTTCTCCAGGCGGCTCTCCTTTTTGATGGTGTAAAGGTCGAGAAGCGTCTGAGTTGGGTGGTGCCCGGCTCCGTCGCCTGCGTTGATCACAGGGACCGGCGAGAACTGGGAGGCGAGGCGGGCTGAGCCCTCTTTTGGGTGGCGGATGACCAGGACGTCAGCATAGCCGCCGATGACCCGCACGGTGTCAGCCAAAGACTCGCCCTTGGAGATCGAGGAGCCCTCAGCAGGCCCCAGGTTGATGACGCCTCCGCCAAGCCGCTTCATAGCAGTCTCAAATGACATGCGGGTTCTAGTTGAAGGCTCAAAAAATAGGAGGGCCAGGATCCGGCCAGCCATCATATCGCTCTTCTTTCCCCGCGCATAAGGCTCCAGGGACGCTGCCAGATCGAGGACTGAGTCGATCTCCTCTCGGGAGAACTCTCGCATGGAGAGCACATGCCTCTTCATGAACATGGCTTACCATCTCAATTTCTGAGATAATAAGGCTTCCACATGTGTCTCCGGGCCGCTTCCGCATCCATCTTCCTGATGCCAAAGATGGAATCAAAGCCACAGCTCAATTTTATTCTTCTCCCGTTGCTGGATACACAAAGACTCCATGCTCCTTTAAATCATAGTCTACATGCTGGAATTCATCGATATACTCCTGATGAACTGCCATTGGGTCAAGATCCTCGAATAATTCTGGATAAAGCCATTTCGCAAAATATAGAACGCCTATGTGGTATCCCGGTCCTAATGTGTTTATATAATATGTCACAAAAACCTTGTTATCCTTTGCAGCATTCAGATTGCTGATTCCAGTGGCGTTCATTATCTGGTCATAGCGTGTCTTTAGTACGCTCAGGTTATCGCTTTCATAACCACCGTACCATGAAAGTCCAATTATAGCATCCGGATTTTGTTCCAACACCCATTCCGGATCTACAGAGGGGAGCACATTTTCGAAGCCGCCAATCAGATCTGCCGCAATATTTATTCCTCCTGCCATTTCTACTGCTTCAGAGTAACCGCTTCCTTTGGATACGGTAGTATTTCCAGGACGGTCTACAAATACTCTGAGTCTATCTTCATAAGGTATGTTCGATACTCTTTCCTTGACCATATCCAGATATTTGTTTTGCCAATCGCGGTACTTAAAGGCATTATCTACCCCGTCCAGCATGTAGGCCAAAATCATGAGCGATGGTACTGCTGTATTTGATTCCCAAGTTCCCAGGCGCACAACATCTATGTTTGAGCTTTCCAGTTTCTGCTCAATTCCAGGGCAGCCCATTTCATTCTTTGCATGGACTATTACTGCATCCGGTTTTAGCTCAAGTATCGCTTCTACATCGCAATCTTTTCTGTTTCCAATAGACGGGGTTTTATTAAATTCGGCGAAGTACGTTGGATAGTCATGGATGGAACTACCTCCGTTGGAATCTACGCCGACGACCTTAGATTGGGCCCCTAATATGCGAATGATTTCTGCAGTGTTGTCATACACGATAACGATCCTATTTAGCGGATGTTTGACCTTTGCCACATCTCCGTTGACATTAATATAAAAAATATTTGATTCAGTTCCATTTATAATATCTTTGATCTGGCTTATATCCATTTGATCGATCTTATTGTCTTGATTAGCATCTGCCAAATCAGATGGATCGTTTTCTCCATTAATAATGTCCTGAACATATATAATGTCCTTTTCATCTATTCTGTCGTCCAAGTTTGCGTTGCCGAAGATCTCTAGTGTGAAATTCACACCGCTCTGATCTTGAGGCTCCGTAGCCCATGCTACGTGGGATGCATTCAATGCTATCAGGAAAGCTAGGATGATCTTCCAAGTACTATTCATGCTATTCACACTCATGTTACTTTTATTTATGTAATTTCAAATTTGTATGATTTCATATGTAAGTATCTTTTGGATTTATAATTCTTTCGACTTGAAATATCTCCAAATCATTTGGAGGAAATGTAGTATGGCCAATATCCTTTGACGATGAATAATATTGCAGAGACATCACAACTCCATAAGTTGCAGCAGTGCATCAAAGCTGCAAGATACTTGAGATCTAACTAACCGTATGCAAGTGAACTACCACACCCTTCAGGACGCGGTAGTTCACTCTTGCCTCGATAACCCTAATATACAATAGAGCCTGCTTACTTGGCACCCGCCCCGGGGCCATGTGCAGATGATGCTGCTTCGGCTTCAGCCTGAAGTCTCTTTTTATGGGCCCAAGAGGAATACCCTGTGCCAAAAAGGGATTGGTAGGCTCTGGAGCTATCCCAATCTCTGAGGTCATCGGTGCAAGCTCAGGTCATTCTCTTGCCAATCATCCAATTGGCAGAGCATTAAGACTATTTTCCAATGATCACCAGAGACTTCATGCAGGCTCTGCTGAGAACCTCATCCGCCATCAAAGTCTCTATCCCGATGACAGCACGGTGCTTTGCCAGGAAATCCATCTCTTCAAGGATATGTTTCAGCAGCTCAGCATCCTTATTCAGACCAGATTACATCCTTCTCCACGTGAGGACGGATGCGTGGATGGAGGCCCTTGACCATCACCAGGTCTACCTCTCTTCTCATGAGATCTTCGAGATAAAAAGATAAGTTCATGAAGTTCTTAAATGTGGGTTTCTCGAACTCAACCAGTATGTCAATATCGCTGGACGCCTTCTGCTCGCCGCGTGCAAAGGACCCGAAGACGCCTATCCGCCGGACACTGAATCGGGTCTTGATTTCCTTAGCGTGGCTTTTTATGATGTCGAGGATCTCCATATTCTATCAGATAATATAGATATGCCGCATCCCCAAAAAACGTCGTTCTTTTTTCGCAAATGGTGTTTCTATCCGATGCAAGCTGCTTGTTCCTGGGCTCATAGCATTTGGGCCAAGCTGCAGAAAAGCAGCGACTGCCCGCCAGCCTCGCGCCTGCGTGTGCTCCCGCGCGGGTGGTTTGCGGCGATGCTGTCCCGGAGGGCTTGATTTTGGAGGCAATGGCGATCTGCGGTTATTATCCGCAGAAAAATTATATCCTAACAGCTAACGATCTCACCACAAAGGAACAAAGGCACAAAGACTTCTAAAAAGAGATTGCTGGAGGTCTGAAGCATTCCTAATTTTTGCAGGCGATCGGCGGAAGTGCAGGTCGGGCTCTTGCTTGTCTTTCTCTCGCTTCGGTCTGTGCCAATTGTCTTTCTAACTGGGGCCGGATTGCGTGAGGCGGCAGCCGTGGCGACGCAGGCTGGCCCGGATCCATCTGCACTTGCATGCGATCCGGCGCGGTAAGCTTGAGGCGTCGCTTTTCTCTGGAGTGGCTTGCCGAGCAAGCTATTGTGCCAAGATGGCAAGTGGGCCAGCAAGACCTTTTGTCATCAGGCGAGGCTTTAGTCAGGAATTGATAATGCAATCACGCAAGATTTCAAGATGGATGGGCAGACCAGAATGGGTCAACTGTCAAAATGCATGAAACTATGCAGCCTCAAACCAATCCTCGCGGTTGATTTCAGCCCTGGCTAAAACCTTTTTGATGAGATCAACGCTGACATCTTCACCATGATGTGGATTGGGAATAAGCAAGAATATTCCATCTTTGAGCATGTATGGATGCTTCTTGCCGGGATATGGTCCACCCCATCCCAGCTTGTTGAGACGCCTGGTTAGCTCGTGCCATGAGACTGGAACGAGTTTAGTCTGCAACAGCCATCGGCTCCTTTGAGACCTGTATCATATGACCTTCGAGAGGCGGGATCGAATATCCCCATGCCAGATGGGCTGCTATCCAATCGTCAAGGGCATCCATGAGATTCTTTCGGCATTCCTCAAGGGTTTTTCCGGTTGCCCACAATCCAATCAGCTCTGGAACCTCGCCGTAAAACGGTTCCGGATCATCGATGATCTCGTAGGTCGCCTTATCCATTGCAGCTTGAATGTACTCAGCAAACATCAATGGAATATAATCGTTGATCAGATATAGATTTTTCTTCTGCTGGCTTAAAGGCATAGAAATTATAGATCGTTTTCTGCCTTCAGGCTGGGCTATGTGAAGCAGTAGTTGCAGCAGAGCAGCGACTGCCCGCCAGCCCTGCGCTTGCGCCCGCGTGTGCTCCCGCGCGGGTGGTTTGCGGCGATGCTGTCCCGGAGGGCTTGATTTTGGAGGCAATGGCGATCTGCGGTTATTATCCGCAGAAAAATTATATCCTAACAGCTAACGATCTCACCACAAAGGAACAAAGGCACAAAGACTTCTAAAAAGAGATTGCTGGAGGTCTGAAGCATTCCTAATTTTTGCAGGCGATCGGCGGAAGTGCGGGTCGGGCTCTTGCCTGTCTTTCTCTCTCTTCGGTCTGTGCCGATTGTCTTTCGAACTGGGGCCGGATTACGTGAGGCAGCAGCCGTGGCGACGCAAGCTGGCCTGGTCTCGCACGCGCCCGCAAGCGCTGCCGCGCGAGAGCAGCGACGCTTGTCCCTTCCAGACTACTGGGAAGAATGCGGCGCTATTGTTCGGTAGGATGGGACCGGGCTGGCCAGGTGGAGTTTGCTCCCAACGGAGTGGGTTTTCCAGAGGCGGAAATTGAGGAGATATTGCTATTGCACTTATCATTATCAGATAGCAGCTCAATGTTCAATATTGATTTCGTCAAGAAGCATTTGAATCTTAATCGTTAGCAATGGCAGATCATTGGTGACCGTGCCCCAGATTTCCTCCAGATCCAATCCAAAGTATTGATGCACTAATACATTTCGCATGCCGATAATGCCTTTCCATGGAATATCCGGGTGTTGGTTTCTTATGGAATCAGATAGTTGATTTGCAGCTTCTCCTGCAACCTGGATATAGTAGATGATCCATACCTGGATAAGCTCCTCTTCGCAAAATGCTTTTTCGCCTCTGCAAGCATATTTTTCAATATTCAAAAGAGCTTCGAGAATATCCAAAAGCCAGGCTCGATCATCCCTCAAAGGGCCACCGCCTCTTTGAGAACACGATCCCGGATGCGATCTCTCAAGCCGCGATCGCTCACCACATCTACCTTGACTCCTAAAAGCTCTTCAAGCTCCTGCATCAGAGCAGCATGTCCCAGGAGAGTAGTGCCACTCTTTAACTCAACCAGGAGATCAATATCACTATTGCTATCGTCCTCATCTCGAGCTACAGAGCCGAAGACGCGAATATTACGAGCGCCATGCTTGGCAGCGATTGCCAGGATTTCATCACGCTTTGTTTTCAGTAGATCGTTAAGATGCATCTGGATTACATATATAGCTGCAAGATAGATCAAAGCTTCGAGCCGAAAAAGTCTCTCATAGGAATGATTGCCAAACGATTCAATCTTTCAAGTCCTTCATCAGATCTTCGAATGTACTGCTTTTGACCTCGCCTCTTTTAAACCCATCTCTCGCCTCCTGGACCCTTGCGGCCAGCTCGGATCGACGCTTCTCGATGATGCGTTTATTGATCTGCTCAACTTTCATGGACTGGTCTTCCAAAGGCATGGACTCCACTGCATCGATTAAATCCTGAAAGCTCAGGGACTGGACTGCTCCGCTCATTAAAATGCACCAGCGTTATAGACACCACATTCCGCACTTTACGCCCGTGATTCTTGAATTTTCCATTATTAAATGATAGTAAGATATGGGACCATTTATGTTTTCAGAAACAATTTTAATTATGATCGTATGAGTTTAATTACAGATCTATTCGTTCGATATTTGTTACACTTCTCATGACTTCATTTGGATTGATTGGTGTTGGCTTCTGGATACTCTTATATTTAATATTAAATTTTGCCATGATTATTCCCTCAAAACCTCTTTTTATTTCACATATTTTATAAATTTCGGAGTCTTTTTCTTTATATCCAGCTTGGACCAGTTGATTGAAATACACCTTGTCCATTTGGCCAAAAATAGATGTCCCTCCAAAAGATGCACAATTTGAAATTATAATATATGATGGATGATTAGTGACAAAATTATTTGCAGTTTCTTCAAATCTTTCTGGAGTACAGTTATACGAAGGGACAAATACAATATCAATCTTGTCTGATAACTTATCTATAAAATTTCCGAAGTCTCTGCAGATTAAAACTGATATCTTCCCCAATTTAGTTTCATAAATATATATTTTATCTCCGGATACCATGCCTATACCCGCAATTATAGGAATCTCTGATTCAGAGGGAATTATTTTCATTTGATCAGGAACTGTTCCGTTGTGTCCTATTAATAATTTGCACCTATTATGATTATCATTGTCATAGTAAGTTCCGGGTATTATTGAGATATTTGGATAACTCAATTCGAAATCTTTGACCCATTCTTCACAAAAGCAAAGTTCCGGAAAACAAATGATGTCAACATTAGAATTTGTAGCTTTTTCTAAGGCACGTTCTAATTTTTTCTTTGTAGAAATTTTATCCATCACTTGGAATGGAAATGTTTCGGATAGCCTAAAATTAAGTTGGACTACTGCTATTTTCACAATATCTTTGATGTCGGATGATATCGAAAATTCCTTTAATTCGATCGAAGCCAGATTTGCATCAATAATGCCCTCTCCAGGGTCCTTTTCGCCATTTAGCAATTGCGTTTGGCCTACAGAGTTGCATTTGTCTCTCGTGCTGCTATTCCCGCATCCGGCCAATTCATAGCAAACTGTAATCTCATCATTAGTAAAAGTATGCTCTGTTCCACAGACATCACAAAATTTAATTAAAGGAAATCGGCCAATATCTATATCGTCTATTTCATTTAAATTAACCGATTCATAAGGACAAAATAGATATTTTTTTATAGTTAAAATACCCTCACTACAATAATAATCAAAAATATATTTTATAATTTCTGATTTAATATCAGTAATATCTGAAAGGATGTCCAATTTTAATTGTCCGCCCTTGTTTTTTCCCATTGAGCCAATTATTTCATCCAATTTAATTATATATCGCTCATATTCAGGATTCATGCGAAGCAAAATATCTGACTCGCGATAATACATAATTCACCTCCGATTCAATGCGCTGACCAAAGATTCCCATGCGATTGTCATTTGCATAAATATGCGTTAGAATAGGCCGTTCTAATATATGATTTGCCTTCCAATAGAAGCTTCCTTTATTCCCAGATACATTATAACCTAATGCAGTCCTCGATCTACATAGATTTGAATCTGACCGATAATCTGACCGGCTATCTTTGCTCTTAAAAGCTACGCGACCACCCTCAATAGTTTCTAAATCAATTAGTCGTTTATCCACTTCGTCTGAATCTTCTAAGCGCCTAATTGCCCTCCTCAAACCTAAATGAGTCAACGAATAGATGTCAATATAATGCGACACCTCATCTAAGTAGTTGTCTCGTATCTTCTCATAATTAGCTCCTCTTGGAAGCCTCTGAATCATGATTTCGGCTTCATTTGAAACTAAATTTATCCTAAATGTAGTAATTCCTCTTGAAAGATTTATTTGGTACCTTTTCACGAATATATCGTCTTCTATCATTTCATCAAGTGGATCTTTCCAGACTCTTTTCTCAACCCATTTAAATTTTAAAATACTTCCATTATGAATGACACTTGTCAATGTTGGCTCATTTGGAAGGATAATACAATTTTCACCATTATATATATTTTCTAAATTAAACTTTTTTAGTTTTTCCTTTATATAATTAGGATCTTTCAAGATTTTTATAAACTGTTCGTTGCAATTATATAGATAGATATGCTGGTTTCCATATTCTTCGATTTTGTCCAACAATTTAGTTAGTTCGCTAAGGCTAAATGTGCCATCATCAATTCCTTCATTTAACTTGCTATACAATATATCTCTTCTAAACGAAAAAGTTTCATCTTTTGAGCGGAAATAATCCTTGATATAGTCCAATCTATGAGAAAAAATAGAATCTAATAACAGCTTCTTTTGATCAATTTGACTTGCATCCCTATTTATATCGTCCAAATATGCCACCTCGAATACCAGCCCAAATACAATAGAATAGTGACAATGATTCGAGTATTTACTTTTAATGATGAGATGATGATTAATCTAATATTAATATAAATAGTCAACACTGCATACAGATTTAAAAGAATAGTATACAGCCCCCGAAACGCGGCTCAGTGGCCGCGCTTCTGGAACTGCTCCTCCCTCCTGTGATGTAGTTGTGTGTTTTGGGTTATAATCGTTTATCCCGAGGCCATGTTTAGCATGGCATCGCGTCCGGGTGCAGGTGTAGCTGCGCCCGTCCGACACCATGCTAATACTTCCCATGATATAAACCTTACTTCTTCTGCAGCCACGGCATCATGGCCCGCAGCTCGGCACCAACCTTCTCGATCTGGTGCTCGGCTTCCATCTTCTCCAGGGATTTCTTTACCGGGAGGCCCGCCTGGCTCTCCAAAATCCACTCGCGAGCGAACTCGCCTGACTGAATCTCAGCGAGAATATCCTGCATCTCTGCCCGGCTCTCCTCGTTGATGATCCTCTGGCCGCGAGTCATGCCTCCGTACTCGGCAGTGTTCGAGACATTGTTCCACATGCGCATGAATCCGCCTTCGTAGATCAGGTCAACGATGAGCTTCAGCTCGTGGCAGGCCTCGAAGTAGGCGATCTCAGGCTGGTAGCCTGCATCGACTAAGGTCTCGAAGGCTGCCTTGATCATCTCGGTCACGCCGCCGCACAGGTCCACCTGCTCTCCGAACAGGTCGGTCTCAGTCTCCTCAGTAAAGGTCGTCTCGATGACGCCGGCCCTCGTGCCGCCGATGCCCTTGGCGTAGGCCAGAGCCCGCATCTTTGCAGATCCTGAGGCATCCTGCTCAACAGCCACCAGACAGGGCACGCCCTTGCCCTCCTGGTAAGTGCGCCGCACCAGATCGCCTGGGCCCTTGGGTGCCACCATGACGACATCCACGTTCTCCGGCGGCACAATCTGGAAGTAGCGAATGTTGAATCCGTGAGAGAAGCCCAGGATCTTGCCCTCCTCCAGGTATGGAGCGATCTGCTCTCTGTAGATCTTGCCCTGATACTCGTCTGGCAAGAGGATCTGAATGTAGTCTGCGGCCTTGGCCGCATCAGCGACACTCATGACCTTCACTCCATCCGCCTCCGCCCTCTTCCAGGCCCTGGAGCCGGGTATGTCGGCTGCAATGACATCCATCCCGGAGTCCTTCAGATTCTCTCCCTGGGCGTGCCCCTGATTTCCCCAGCCAACGATAGCGATGGTCTTGTCTCTCAACACCCTCAAATCTGCATCCTTCTCATGGTATATCTTCACCAAATTTCATTCCTCCAATTCAATTTTCTAAATGTAATGATAATCGCAAAATAATTAATTATTCGTTCGTCCTTTGTGTCTTTGTGCCTTTGTGGTTTAATTGAGACACAAAGGCATAAAGACACAAAGAGCCCCAAAAGCCTGGCCTCAGTCAAATCAGGCCTTGATTACCCTCGCGCCCCTCACCATTGACACCATTCCGGTACGAGCCAGCTCCTTGATCCCGAACTGCCGCAGCAATTGAATCATGGCATCTATCTTATTCTCGTCTCCGGTAACCTCGATGATCATGGAACGATGCGAGACATCAATGATCTTGGCCCGGAAGATGTTGACGATCTGCATGATCTCGCTTCGGCTCTCCTTGTCAGCACTCACCTTGATCACCGCCAGCTCTCTCACAACCGACTCGCTTGCATCAAGCTCGCTCACCCGAATGACGTTGATCAGCTTGGAGAGCTGCTTTATCACCTGCTCGAGAACGTCTCTGTCCCCCTGAACAGTGATGGTCATGCGGGCGTAATCTGGATTGTCCGTAGCTCCCACTGAGAGGCTGTCAATGTTAAAGGACCTGCGGCTAAAGAGCCCCGCAATCCTGGTTAAGACTCCGGACTTGTTCTCCACAATGACCGCTATGGTGTGCTTCATCTAAAAGCCCTCCTGGCCATAGATCTCTCGTCTCCCCTGGGCATAAATCTTCTCCAGATGACAGGCCTGCGCCTCATCACACCACTCAAGCTCCAGGATCTCGCTCAACGTCGCCCCAGCCGGAACCATTGGAGAGACCTTCTCTGCCGGGCTCACAATGAAGTCCATCACCACCGGCCTGTCTGTAGCAAGCGCCGCCCGGATGACAGACTCGACCTCTGAGGGCTTTGTAGCCCTTAACCCGACGGCACCATAGGCCTCGGCCAGTTTCACAAAGTCAGGGCTCGTCCGGCCAAGGATTGTAGCCGAATACCTCTTCTCAAAGAACAGCTCCTGCCACTGCCGCACCATTCCAAGACAGCCATTGTTCAGAACTGCCACCTTCACAGGGATATCGTTGACCACTGCTGTTGCCAGCTCCTGGCTGTTCATGAGGAAGCTTCCGTCTCCTGCCACATCGATCACATCGCACTCAGGCCTGCCCATCTTGGCACCGATGGCTGCAGGAAATCCGTAGCCCATGGTGCCCAGACCTCCTGATGATATGAACTTGCTCGGATCCTTATGCACGAAAAACTGCGCCGCCCACATCTGGTTCTGCCCAACCTCAGTTGTGATTATGGCATCAGGCGCAAGCTCGCACAGTTTCTCAATCACAAACTGGGGCTTGATTATATTCATGTCCGGAATGTAGCGCAGAGGATAATCCTTCTTCCAGCCCTCGATCTTCTCATTCCACTCACCTCTCGCCTTGGCTCCAACTTCCTTGATCAGGGCCTCCAGGGCATTCTTGGCGTCTCCTACTACGGGAATGTCAACCCGCACGTTCTTGCCTACCTCTGCCGGGTCCACATCGATGTGAACTATGCGAGCATGAGGTGCGAAGCTCGCGATCTTTCCCGTCACCCGATCATCAAAACGCGCTCCTACTGCCAAAATCAGGTCTGACTCCTGAATCGCGTAGTTTGCGTACTTCGTGCCGTGCATGCCCAGCATTCCAAGAGAGAGGGGATTGTCTTCCGGGAAACATCCTATTCCCATGAGCGTTGTGGTAACAGGCGCATTGATCTTGGTCGCCAGAGCATAGAGCTCTTTTGATGCCCCGGCATACCTCACGCCTCCGCCTACGTAAATGACAGGCCGGCTGGCCTCCATCAGTGCTTTCGCCGCCTTCTTGATCTGCATCTCATGAGCCTTGAAGGACGGATGGTAGCCAGGCAGATTTACCTCCGGCCAGGTGAACATGACCTCATCCACAGTCACGTCTCTCGGCAGATCGATCAGCACGGGCCCAGGCCGCCCCGTTCGGGCGATGAAGAAGGCCTCCCGGAATACACGAGCGATATCCTTGGCGCTTCTCAGCAAATAATTGTGTTTAGTGATGGGCAGAGTGATCCCGGTTATGTCCGCCTCCTGAAAAGCATCCTTTCCAATGAGCCAGGTGTTTACCTGCCCGGTGATGGCAACCATCGGCACGGAATCCATGTATGCATTGGCAATGCCTGTGACCAGGTTGGTGGCCCCCGGCCCGGAGGTGGCGATGCAAACTCCCACCTTTCCCGTGGCTCTCGCATACCCATCTGCCATATGAGCCGCGCCCTGCTCGTGACGCACCAGAATATGATGAATATCGGACTGGTAGATGGCGTCATAGAGTGGCAACAACACCCCGCCTGGAAGTCCGAATACTACATCTACGCCCTCTCTCTTCAGGCACTCCAGTACCGCCTGAGCTCCCGTCATCTTCGACATTTGGCTTTGTCCTCCTCTTCCAGGCGCATCAGTCGGTTGATGCCCTCCAGCACCGCCTCAACCGATGCCATGATTATGTCAGCATCAGCTCCTCGAGCCGTTATCTTCCTGTCTGCCATTGCCATCGTCACCCATACTTCTACTACTGCATTTGTTCCGCCGGTTATGGCGTCCACATGATACTCCTCAAGCCGCACATCTGCAACGCCTGAGATGGCCCTCCTTATGGCATTTATGGCCGCATCCACCGGCCCCACGCCGACTCCAGCCTCGAGCTTCTCGCTGCCGTTGAGCCGGATCTTGACGGATGCCGTGGGGGTCACAGTATTTCCTGCGACCACTGTCACCTCCTCAAGCTTGACCTTCGGCTCCATCTGGATGGAGAGAACGGTATCGGCGATGGTCTGCAGGTCAGCGTCAGACACGCGTTTGCCTTTGTCTCCCAGCTCCTTTACCCTGGCCACGATCTGAGCCAACTGGGATGCAGAGACCACGAGTCCGAACTCGCGGAGAGCCAGTTCGACAGATGCCCTGCCGGCATGCTTGCCCAGCACTATGCGCCTCTTCCTTCCTACTGTTTCAGGATGTATCGGCTCATATGTCTGGGTATCTGCTAAAAGCCCATGCACATGAATTCCTGCCTCATGGGTAAAGGCATTCTCGCCTACTATTGCCTTGTTAACTGCCATGGGCAGCCCGGTCATGCGCGAGACCATGCGAGAGAGCTGGTAGATGTCCTGGCATTTCATTCCCGTGTCAATCTTATAAAGTGATTCCAGGGCCATGACAACCTCCTCGAGGCTCGCATTGCCTGCACGCTCACCTATGCCGTTTACAGTTACGTGTGCTTGTGCTGCTCCTGCGCGAAGAGCCGCTACTGTGTTGGCGGTAGCCATGCCGAAGTCGTTATGACAGTGGATGCTGATTGGTGCCCCTAATTTGGATAGCCGGGAGAAGATCTCTCCTGTTACCTCTGGAACCAGCACACCTACAGTGTCGCAAAAAGCCAGACGATCGGCTCCGGCGTCAATTCCGGCGGCATAGATGCTCATCAGGTAACTCAAATCGGCTCGGCTGGCGTCTTCCCCGGACAGTTCCACAACCAGGCCATGATCTTTGGCATATTGGGTAACCTGCACGGCCTGGTTTATTACCGACTGGCGATCTGATTTGAGCTTGCACTTGATGTGAAGATCCGATACGGGCACCACAAGATGCACTGAATCCACATCGCAACCAAGAGCGACATCGATGTCGGCAGTCAGAGCCCGAACGTAGCTGCAAATCTCTGACCGCAGTCCCAAATCAGCAACCGCTTTTATAGCCATGCGCTCTCCCTCTGAGGTCATGGCAGAGCCGGCCTCAATCACATCCACTCCGAGAGAATCAAGCCCCTTAGCGATGGCCAGCTTCTCGTCCATACCCAGTGAGACGCCCGGAGTCTGTTCGCCGTCACGTAAAGTGGTATCTAGAAATCGTATTTTACCAAATAAATCGATCCCACGCATTCATGTTAATCACCCTTCGGCCACCAGGCCGTTCTAGCCTTAAGATCTTTAATGATTGATAAAGCTAACGAGGGAGAGAATTAATTCGTCGAATGACGTTCCAGGGGCAAACTTTAAACCGTTGCAATGCGATGGTCGCCTAGAATGGTGGAGGTTTAGTTTATATGAATATCAAGGCGGCATCCCTCTTCTTAGCATTGCTGATGGCTCTGCTTTTTGTTGGCAGCCCTGTGGCATTGGCAGGTCAGGGGTGTGGCACCAATTGGATGGGCGATACCACTGGTGATACTGACTTTTATGTAAGCAAGAATCAAAATCAAGCAAGCACCGGCGTATCTTCAAATGCTGCAGCCACAACATCTGCGGCAGCAGTGCCACTTGGGTCCAAAGCTAAGGTCGATCAGAATGCCACGATTTCGAGCTTGGAGGCTAACAAACAAAGCCCTCAAAGCCCGGAGACTGTCGTCGTCTGGACCGTGGAGGCGTCCAATCCCGGCAATGAAAAGATGCAGTACGATTTTCAGCTTATGGGACCATCAACTGATGGAAAGCTAAAAGATATGACCGGCTGGATTGATGACAACACCTGGACATGGAGTACTACCGACGCAGATATCGGAGAGAACGAGATTGTGGCTTATGTGGCCAGGATAGGATCCTCTGAATCTGAAGACAGCAAGTCGGAAAGCTACGTAATCAGTTCAACGTCAACTACAGAATCAAGTTCTGCATTATCAACTGGCGCGGATGATCATCCTGTTTCAAAGACTAAAGACACCGATTCAGATAAGCCCCGAGTTGCACCTGATGAGAAGAAGCAAACGACTACCTCAGTCAGTGGGCCAAATATGAAGATGCCGGATCCATCGCCAAAGCCGCTTACAGATACCACAACACAGGAAACTGTAGAGAAGCAGACACAGGCCGAGGTCGAATCAACAGAGCCTGAGATAATGGAAGTTGAGGGCAAATGGACCATAAAGCTTGAAGACGCTGGATCCAACATAAACCCCTTGACGCTGATCCAGACTGGTGATAGCGTCATGGGCATGGGCACCTACAACGAAGGGAACACCAAGCTTCAGGTCAGCGTAAAAGGTTCTGTCACCAGCAATACCATGAGCCTTGAAGCATGGACGATAGTCAGCGAATACGGCAATAAGATCGATAAACACGTCGAACTCGATCTGGTCAAGGTAGACAGAGTCGTCTCCGGAAGCTACGAATTGTATTCTGGTGAGGATCTTGTCGGCAAAGGAAATGCCACCGCCAGCAAATTCTCATCCTAAAATTTATGGAGGACCATCATTGAAGAGCCAATTAATTGTATGCACAGCGCTCATCTTATCCCTCTTAGCGAGCCCTGCGTTTGGGGGCTGCGGGAAATGGGTAGTTCGAGATAATACCGACTTTTTAACCGACCCGGTATTCGATCAGGCTGTGACCTCTTCCACCGGGAGCAACGCCACAGTGAACTCTGATGGCACGCCGATAGCGAAGAACGAGACGAAACAAGCCGATACAACTGTTAGCACCAGCAGCACGACTGCCAACAAGAATGAGGCAGACGCCATTGACCTCGCCGGGAAGTGGAGGATAAATCTTGTGAACGGCCAAGCCGAGCAGAACGCGGGAAAAGCCCTGGATTTGATCCTGATCCAGACAGGAGACCGGCTGCAGGGCTATGGCACCATTCTTGAAGATGGCATCGATATCCCGGCCACCGCCACAGGCACCATATCCGAGGATGGCATCAACCTGGATGTAAAAATGACGCAGCAGAAGAAGGATTACCGCCTGGACATGTCGTTAGTTAAAAGCGAGCTAGAGGGCAGCTATGAGCTTTACGACATGGAAACGCTGAGTGAGAACGGCAATGCAACTGCCAGCAGATCAAACGCCTGAATATATTTCTTATTATTTTTGTTTTAGGATACTAAGTTATTGCAAAAAGGATATATAATTTGAGCAGTTGATATTAAAATGAGATAGTTTCTACCGAGGTAATAATTTATGGGGTTCATTGGTGAGTTTAAAGAATTTGCCTTGAAGGGCAATGTCCTGGATATGGCAGTAGGCATCATAATCGGCGCGGCCTTTGGCGGAATAGTCAGCTCGCTTGTAAAGGACGTCATCATGCCGCCGATAGGCATGCTCATGGGCGGCATAAATTTCGCAGACCTGTTCATAACACTGGACGGAAAGGCCTATGCTACTCTGGCCGAAGCCCAGGCGGCTGCCGCGCCCACCATCAATTATGGCCTGTTCATCAATGCGATCATCAACTTCGTAATAGTAGCCCTGGCCATATTCGTGCTCATTCGCCAGGTAAATGCCGCCCGGAAAAAACCGGTGCCGCCAGAGCCCAACACAAAAGAGTGCCCCTACTGCAAGGAGAGCGTGGCCAAAGCAGCAGTCAAGTGTCCCCATTGCACATCAGACATAAAGTGATGAACCTTAGCTGGGCGTCTACTCCAACTTTTTATATTTTTCTTGAAATCTTTTGGCCCTTTTCATTTCTACCAAATCTCCCAGGATCTCCAGCAGATCGTCTTCGGCCACCATCAGCGAAAACCTCTCTCTTAGATTGGCTTTGATCTGCTCGATCGTCGCCGGCTGTTCAGAAAGCACTTTCTCTGTGAAGCCCACCAGGTCCTCATGGGCTGCCCAGGGATAGATAATCCATCTCCAGTCGGCCAACACCTCGGCACAAAAATCAGGCATAACAGTTGAAGTGGTCTTATGCTGCATAACGCCGGTCTTGATCTCGCCTGCGCCCAGCTCCGACAGATAATCAATAGCAGTCTTGAGGGTGTCACCGGTATCAGTGATATCGTCTATGATCAGGATATCCTGGCCCATCACATCCACGGCCAGAGGAAAGCGGACCGCAGCCTCAGGCCTCTTGCAGGCGGCTTTATCCCAGTGCTCGATCTTGATGCTTGCCAGAAGGCTATGCATCAGGAAGTCGCAGACGATTCTGGCCGGGACATATCCGCCTCTCCCGATGGCCACGACGAGGTGCGGATGGAATCCAGAGGACTTTATCACACGAGACAATTTTGAAGACAGCTGGTAGGCCTCATCCCAGCTCACGAGCTGGCATGGGAAGGATTGAGGATTCATGATAATAAAAAGGATGAGAGAGAATTAAACGTTGTCGTGCAGAGTCCCGTCATAGAAAAATTATTGCGGATGCAGTATCTCGAATGGATTGCTATAAATTCATATCTAGGACTGCCGCTCCAGTGATTCTGCCATGGCGCAGATCCTCAATAGCTCGATTGGCTTGTTCCAGCGGATAGGTCTGTACATCGGTCTTCACAGGCACCTTCGGCGCGATCTCCATGAATTCAAGTCCATCCCGGCGGGTCAGGTTGGCAACAGACCTGATAGTCCTCTCTTCCCAGAGGATGCTGTAGGGGAATGAGGGGATGTCGCTCATATGTATGCCGCCACAGACAACGATTCCGCCTTTGCCGGTAGCCCTCAGTGCTGCAGGAATCAGCGACCCTACTGGAGCAAATATGATGGCCGCGTCCAATGATTGAGGCGGCTGTCGGTTGGAGTCTCCCGCCCAGGTAGCTCCAAGGCAGAGGGCAAACTGCTGGGCTTTATCGTCACCAGGCCTTGTGAATGCGTAGACCTCTTTGTTCTGGTGGACTGCTATCTGGCAGACGATATGAGCTGCCGCCCCGAATCCGTAGATTCCAAGCCTCTTTACCTCAAGGCCGGGCTCCTGGGTCGCCAGTCGATAGGACCTATAGCCAATGAGTCCGGCGCACATGAGCGGAGCCGCCTGGACTGCAGAATATGATGGAGAAACCGGAAAACAGAATCTCTGATCGGCTACGGCATATTCGGCGTAACCCCCGTCCAGAGTGTAGCCCGTAAACTCAGCATCATCACAGAGGTTCTCCCTGTCGCTTTTGCAGAATGAGCAGGCTCCATCGGTGTAGCCAAGCCACGGAACGCCAATCCGATCATTGATCTCAAAGTCCCTGGCCTGTTCACCTCTGTCGATCACGGTGCCTATGATCTCGTGGCCGGGAATGAGGGGCAGCTTGGGGCTGGCAAGCTCGCCATCCAGGATATGCAGGTCAGTTCTGCAGATGCCGCAGGCATGAACCTTGATGAGAAGCTGTTTTGGGCCAGGGACCGGCATAGGAAGACGCATTCTCCTGAGCGGCTCGCCCAACTTTTCCAAAACCATGGCGATCATGGTTTCAGGATTGCATTCGTTCATGTTTATCCATCCATTCTGTAAGCTCATTGACCACATCTCCTTAAAATATCCTCCCAATATCCAGGCCAATGATGGGGCTGTGTGTTCAATGGAAAAGTTAAAATTGTAAGGGAGAGTTATTAGACAAAGGCAGCAATGAGGGCGTGAATGATGAAATGGGCAATGACGGTCATTCTTATGGTCATGACGGCAGTTCTTCTGTCTCAGGCAGCGGCCTCCGACCAGTTGGACTCTGCGGGATTCTCTGGTTCGGGCGGAGACATTTTTTCGCATGGATCTGATGCAAAGAAGATGGAGAACAAGATTGCAGAAGCTTTGGCCAGCCTTAAGCCTGCCATCAATCCTGCTTTAACCGACCTAAATTCCGGCAATGGGCCTATCAATAACAGCAGCCCTCAAAATAATAGCCCAAGCAATATCAGCCAGAATACAAGCCAGAACAGCTCACTGGACAATTCGACTGTAAATTCCGAAGAGCATGCTCAGTCCAATCCGTTTGAGATCGCTGAAGGCAACTCACCAGCCGGTCAGAATGCAGGGTCCAGCTCCAAAGGCAGCTTTAATGGATTCTATGGAATGACAGCCTCCCGGCACGGGATTGGCAAGAGCGGCATAGACTCAAGCATGTTTTTGAGCGGGAACTTTGAGATGGAAAAGAGCGTTAGATTCCAGGATCAGGGATTTTAGTGATATGATGAAGTCCGAATTCATCCGCTCAATTGCTCTCATTTTTGCCCTCCTTTTTCTTTTTATTTTCCACTCAGCACTGGCTGCAGCCGTTAATCCCCAGGAGGATTGGAATTGGACCTTCGGCGGGCAGTGGGGAGATGGGGCCTGGTGCCTGCAGGAGACTAGCGACGGCGGCAATATCCTGGCAGGAAATACTGCATCAAAAGGAGAGGGCAGCGACCTGTACCTGATCAAGACCGATGAAGCTGGAAACTGCACCTGGAGCAGGACCCTGGGCGGATCTGGCGAGGACGTGGGATACTATGCGGAGGAGACTGAAGACGGCGGCTTTATCGTCACCGGGAGCACGGATTCCTATTCGATGGGTGACGAGCTTTTGTGGCTCGTCAAGACCGACAGAAACGGCAGCCCGACCTGGGAGAAGACATTCGGCGGGTTTGTATCCTCATCAGGCGACGGCGGCTGGTCTGTTCAGGAGACCGTCGATGGCGGATATATTGTGACCGGGTACACTCAATCCCTGGGCAACGGCAGAAAAGACCTCTGGCTGATCAAGGCCGATGGAGATGGAGGGCTGATCTGGGACAGGACATTTGGAGGCCGGGAGGATGATGTGGGCATGTCAGTCCAAAACAGCCCGGACGGCGGATATATCGTGGCTGGCAGGACAGCGTCCTTTGGGAAAGGAGAAGACGATATCTGGCTCTTAAAAACTGATTCGAACGGAGGAGAGATCTGGAATGTGACCTTCGGCGGCAAGAAGGATGATGCAGGCTTCCAGGTTGTTGCGCTGGCGAGCGGCTATGCCCTTGTGAGCAGGACGGATTCAGGCAAAGATGATGAGAAGATCAAGCTCATCCGCTTAGATTCAAATGGCCGAAAGATCTGGGAGAGGTCATACAAGGGCAGCTCTGCAGCTTCCTTGCAGTTGACAGATGATGGTGGCTTCATCATTGCCGGGAGAGTTGACAACAAAGAAACTGGAAGGGATGCGCTCATCATCAAAACCAATTCCATCGGCATCATGGAGTGGTCGATTACTTTAGGCGGCAGCTCAGATGACATCGGCACCTTTGCCATTCAGAGAAGAGATGGGTCATACATGATGGCAGGGATTACCAGCTCTTTCGGACTGGGAAGAGAGGACGCATGGCTCGTCAAAATCCGAGCCGAACCATCGAGAGATGAGTCCGAGACACCATTGCTGAATAGGACCATTTCCTTTCCAAAGAGATAAGGCAGAGTATTATGCTCCAAAATCACATCTTCGCAAGGATAGCTGCCTTTGTCTTATCATGCTCGTCTGGGATGATCAGGCCGAAAGCCACTCATCGCGCGAGATCCCAGATGCGTTCAAGATCGCCTTGATTAGCATCACATCGACATCTTCACCTTGATGCGGATTGGGAAGAACGATTACGATATCCCCTTTAGTCATGTAAGGATGCTTGCGACCCTGGTGCGGTCCATCAAGACCCAGGTTCTTAAGCTTCTTTAATAGGACCCGATAAGGTACAGGAATAATTCTAGACAACAGCCATTAGCTCCTGAGATACGTGTATCACGCAACCGTCCAAAGCGGGTATACCCAAGTTTCTCTGTAGCCGTATTGTGATCCACTCCTCAATAACCTCAATGAGATCCTCCCTACATGCCTCAATAGTCTCGCCTGTCGCTATTACGCCTTGGAGACCGTCCACTGTAGCCATGTAAGTGCCATTTCCCAGGGCCTCATATTTTGCTCGCCTAAGAGCCGATTCGATGTACTCAGAGAACATATCAATATCTCATTATGCGCTGAATGAATTTAATGTTATCCTAGGTTTAAACGAGTCGGTGCGAGCGTCACGCATGGCCTTGCACAGATGGGGTCTACGAAAAGCGCAAGTTTGCTCGTGCGACTGCAGCGCGTGCAGGATGGCTTGGATGCCTTTCGCTTTTATCTAATCCTAAAAAAAGTTTGGCCGGTTTCTACAGCATAAACGATATTAACGCCAGCGTTACTAGCGCCAATATTACGAATATTATGACCAGCCATTTGGCTATATTCATTGATATGCCTGCAACTCCTTTCATCCCCAATGCTCCAGCTATGAGGGCGAGGATGAAAAATGCTATAGCTAAGCTAATCAAGCCTGACATTTTTTGTACACCCCTAGTTATCGATAATTTGATACACCGATCTTACGGAAATCCATATCGCTACAATCTCGGTTAAACTGATAAGTCTTGTGCTTCGAGCTGGTCGTATCTATCTGGATTAGCGTCTTTCAGCGCCCAAAGCATAGATGTAGCCATGAGAAAGATGCAGATATCTAATAAGAAAAAATTTTTAAAAGATTAGCTGCATGGAGAAATGGATGACCCACAATGTCCGCATCTCCGAAATAGGCCTCTACCTTCGCTGCCCCCGCCTGGTTTACTTCGAGAGCCTGGGATTCATGCCTGTGAAAAATGACGCCAGGCAGATCCTCTTGCGCAGCCTTATGCTTTCCATCTCTCAAAAGGACGACCTTGAAGGACACTTGAGAGAGATTGCCTCACGACTGGAGGATGAGCTGCCTGTGATTTATGAGATTGATCAGGAGGATGTCGGGTCGGCCTGCCGGGAGCTGGAGGAAGAAATCGCTGGAATTGCCCTGAACCTGGCCGGGAACCTGGATCTTCTGCTCCCTTATGAAGCGGAGGTTGACCTGCATTCGGAAAAGCTCGGCCTCTCAGGCAGGCTGGACCGCCTGGCAGCGGACGGCATCCCATCTATCATACGAACTGGCAAGGCACCAACTGACGGCATCTGGAAGAGAGATCGGCTGATCCTTGCGGGATATTCCCTTCTTCTGTCTGAGATGAAGAGCCGGCATATCGATCGCGGACTGGTGGAATATCCGCGACAGGGACTGGTGCGATCCGTCGAGATTCACAGCGTTGACAGAGCACGGGTGCTGCGCATCAGAGACCGGATCAAAATGATCAAAGATGGACAACTGCCCGATCGACCGGAGAGTGCACCCTGCCAGAGCTGCAGTGAGACGGAGAGATGCCGGACCAGACAGAGCCTGGCATCGAAATTCTTCTAAAATTTTTAAAATTTTTCATAAAATTTGCCGCAACGTTATCGGCCAAACGACAAACCCATACCTTATAAAGGGGAAGCATTATTTGCAGCCTACATAACCAGAGACACATCAATAATCTGGCGGCAAGGCGAGGTCCTTCTCCTCCCATGCCGATTACGAGGACAATAAATGGCAACCATTGAGGAGCAGATCAAGGCGCTGGAAGAGGAGATCTTCAACACTCAGAAGAACAAGGCCACCGAGCACCACCTGGGCAAGATCAAGGCCAAGATAGCGAAGCTCAGGGCGCAGCAGGAGCTTCAGAAGATCAAGGGCGGTGGCGGAGGCAGAAGATACTATATCAAGAAGTCGGGTGACGCGACCGTTGCCCTGGTGGGTTTTCCGTCGGTGGGAAAGTCCAGTCTCCTCAACTATCTGACCGGCTCCAAATCAGAGGTCGCAGCATATCAGTTCACCACTCTTGAAGTCATCCCTGGCGTCATGAAGTACAAGGGCGCTGAGATCCAGATCCTGGATATGCCAGGCATCATCAAGGGCGCAGCCAGAGGCAAGGGCCGGGGCAGAGAGGTCATTACAGCAGCCCGTGCCGCGGATATAATATTATTATTGGGGGATGTCTTCAACTACCGGCTGGACATCCTGGAACGGGAGCTGTACGATGCCGGAATCCGGCTGGACAAGCAGCCCCCAAATATCCACATCACTCAGGAGAAGAAGGGCGGCATAATAGTAAGAAGCACTGTGCCTCTCACCCGTATGACGGAATTTGAGATCGCCGAGATCATCCGCGCCTATGGCATCGTCAATGCGAACGTAACCGTCAGAGAGGACATCGATACAGACAGCCTGGTTGACTTTTTGGCGGGAAACAGGGTCTACATACCATCGGTTGTGGCCATCAACAAGTTCGATCTCAAGTACGGAAACGTTGAAAGCAAGATCATCGAGGATCTGGGCAGAGGATATCTTCCCATATCTTGCGCCACTTTGTTGGGCTTGGAGGACTTGAAAGATCTCATTTACGAGCGTCTGGGATTCATTCGCGTATATCTCAAGCCTAAAGGCGGGAAAGCTGACCTCGAAGAGCCGCTGGTGCTCTTGGAAGGAAGTACAGTAAAATCAGTATGCGAGCATCTTCATCGCGACTTTGTCAACCTCTTCCGCTATGCTCTGGTCTGGGGCGAGAGCGCCAAGTTCCCGGGACAGTCGGTGGGCCTGGAGCACGAGCTGAAGGACAGCGATATTCTCTCCATAATCACCAAGAGAAGGTAAATTCAGTCCGAAGAATTTCGTTAGGCATTCGTTGCTCGTTTCGGGTTAATGAGGAATGCAAGAAAAGCCAAAAATATTAGAATTGGCCACTTGATTATAGTATGCAGGGCCAGATCATGTTTCCCAGACGGCCACGATCTTCTCCACATTTACATAGTCCCTTCGCCCTTTGTCCTCCAGGACTATGACCCCGTCCGCGCTTCCCACGAGCTTGCCGCGCAACCTCTCCTTTTCGCTGCCACCGAAGTAGACCTCTATGTCCTTGCCGTAGAGGTGTTCTGACATGAATTTGT
>CAZFFD010000022.1:0-33666 GCA_964518035.1 uncultured Methanotrichaceae archaeon
ATCTTAGGCTCGGAAAGCTGAACTTTAACCTACCCACATAAAACAGCGAGGAGCCGAAAAACTCTACGCGAGTTGAGGACCCTCTCGAAAACGACCATTTTTTTACTTTGGAGAAAGTAGGACGGTAGTAGTATGATCCCCGCAAGCTGCCTCGCATAGCTAAACCTTTTAATCCCTTTATGCTATTCATCTAACCCATGTTCTATCTTGGAGAATACGACGAGGACACGGCCAAAGAGATCAAGAGGCATCTGGATAAGGCCGGCCTCAAGGTTGAGGTGAAGTCCTGCCTGGTAATCGATGAAGAGACAACTTACTACATTAAAGACAAGATGAGCGCCATCAGCGAACTGACTAAAGAGGACAACAGCCAGTTCAAACGATATTTAGGGGCGATGAAGAGTGTGCTGCCCCAGGCCACGCCTGATGATTTCGAGGACTTGTATCTCAAGGAACTGTTCCCGGACCTGATTGAGAAGAGAGATGAAGTCGTAGATCTTTTGACCAGCTCAGAAGCCACCACTGAGAAAGTGAAGGAGAGCCTTGAATCCGGCTCCAAAGAATGGGATGAAAACCACCTGAAAATGCAGGATGCAAAGTCATTTGCCATAATGATCTTAAAAAACAATGAGATAAAGATCGGCGAGCCGGCGGAGAACAGGCTGGATGACCCAGTTCTTCTGTTATTGGTCTCGCCAGAAAAATTCGAGACCAGGCCGAAGCAATTGAAGTACGATATCGATTTCTATCTGGATAAATCAGTCACAGTATACGTGGATGAGTTCACCGCACCCCTTACAGACGACATCGATGAAGATTTCTGGGATAAATATCCTTCAGAGGCCCAGAGGCTCAAGATCCTTGGACTGCTGATTGAGAAACTGGCCACCTCCCCCTCATCTCGGAAGATGGACTTTGCAGAGTTCGCAGAGGAATGTGTCCTGAACATAGAAGATGAGGATTCGACAGTCAACATTGACGGATTCGATGTGGCTGAGGAGCTGGCACGGGTGCTTGAGAAGAGCGGAGTTATCAAGAGAAAGGGAGACAAAATCAAATGGAAGGGCAAGGATTGATTCTGCCTATTTTTCCCTTGGATCATATGACGCCATCCGCCGTCGGCCACCAGTTATTATGATCCGCGAAGGCCCGACCATATGAACCTTGTGATGCATTTATAAGCGGCTTTTAAGCTGTTTATAAGCCACTTATAAATCTTAAATACTCACGTATATATACCCCCAGTCTGTAAGGGATAATCTGGAGATACTTGAGTATGGAGTCCACAATTAATATCGAGAACGTGGTGGCATCTACCAAGCTCGCAGAAGAGTTTGACCTTCACAAGATCGAGGCCGAGCTGGAGGGAGCTGAGTACAACAAGGAGAAGTTCCCGGGACTGGTCTACAGAGTCAAAGCCCCGAGAGCTGCATTTCTCATTTTCACCTCCGGCAAGGTAGTATGCACTGGAGCCAAGAACGTCGAGGACGTTCGCACGGTCATAACAAATATGGCCAAGACCCTCAAGTCCATCGGCTTCGAAAAGATCGACCTGGAGCCTGAGATCCACGTTCAAAACATTGTGGCCTCTGCGGACTTGAAGACGGACCTGAACCTCAACGCCATTGCGCTTGGCCTCGGCCTGGAGAACATCGAGTACGAGCCTGAGCAGTTTCCGGGACTGGTCTACAGGATCAAGGTGCCCAAAGTAGTAGTGCTCATCTTCAGCTCCGGCAAACTCGTCGTAACAGGAGGCAAGAGCCCGGCAGAGTGCGAGGAAGGCGTGCACATCGTCCGGATGCAGCTGGAGAATATGGGGCTGCTTTAATTAATTTTTTAAATTTAATGAGGCATCATCACTTAAACTGCTGCTTGATACTCTCGATTGGGTATTCCAAGAGAGAAAATCCGCTTGAATAATTCAATCTGGAAATAGGGCAGGCTGTGCATTCATAAAGGCGACAAAAATATAAATTTTTAACAAAAAATTATTTAAAGTCAGAACTCCCAATTAGCCTTGAAAGAGAAGAAGGTGGGGGCATTGTCTGGCTTTTTCAATCAAAAGGATTATACGGGACTCATGGAAAGACTGCAAAGAAACAAATACTACGACCTGATCATCCTCCTCTCGGTGATCTTGGCCTTTTTTGTGCTGATAATAGTATCCACGGCGTGACCACATCGGAAAGAATTGTGTGAGCAAATGGCACGGGCGGCCTTAGTGAATAAGACAGCCCTCTATCGATGCGCCTTGGCTTCACCTGAAATGCGCCTTTAGCCTTGCCTCAATATCCGCGATGAGCAGGCTCTCCTGCGCTCCTACGGACATGTCGCGCAAGGTCATTCGCCCGGCTTCCAACTCATCCTTTCCCACAATGACGGCATGATCCGCGCCCGCACTGGCCGCCGCCATAGCCGGGCCTTCAGCCCCCGGCCCACGAAGTCCAGAATGTCCGACACATCACATACCGCAATGTAGAAGAACTTCTTTTGCGCACTACAATGGCGCTATGTCTGACATCATCACCAATCCCCTGCATCAAAAGCTCCTTCTCGCAGCCGCTGCAACCGGAATGCTCTTTGACGGGCTTGATAGTTCAATTGTGAATATCGTCCTCCCACAGATGTCCGAATCATTCGGGATCGATGCAGGGACGGTCTCCTGGGTCGTCATTACCTATCTGCTGATGATGGCAGGACTCATTCTCGTCTTTGGAAAGATTGCAGAGCGAGGTCTTCTCAGGAAAATATTTCTCGGAGGCCTCCTCATCTTTACTCTCGGATCTGCAGCATGTGGACTCTCCCCCAATTTTGGATTTCTTCTTGCATCCAGAATTCTTCAGGGAATCGGAGCTGCCATGATTGCGGCAACCGCACCTCTGCTATGCGTGACATATCTGCCGAAAAATATGCTGGGAATGTCTCTTGGTACAATGGCAATGACAGTCTCCATTGGTGCCGTTGCAGGTCCTGCCATCGGGGGGGTGATCACCCACTATCTGACCTGGCATTGGATTTTCCTGATCAATATCCCGATAGGACTCCTTCTTTTGCCCTTTGGCCTGCATGCGATCCCAAAGGATGGCCCCTGGATAAAACAGCCATTCGACTTTACCGGTGCTGCTTTGCTCTTTGGAGCGATAGTATTTGAGGTATATGCCCTGGAACGTATCCCTCATCTTGGAATCGCCAATCAGCAGATGCTGATATGTATGGTTCTCGGTTTAGTGTGCGCCATTGCATTTCTCGCGAGGGAACTGCATTGCACAACCCCGCTGATTAACGTTCGCATCTTCTCTGCATGGAAGTTTACAGCAGTTTTCCTCGCATTTTTTATTATTAGCATCGTATATATGGGAATTTTTTATCTCCTGCCATTCTACCTTCAGGCAGGAATGCAGTTAGATCCAGCAGTGAGCGGTCTATATCTGCTGATTTCGCCCGCAATTACTGCGATTATTGGCATCCCTCTCGGAAAATGGTCAGACAGAATTGGTCGCAGACCTTTTGCCATTGTGGCATGTCTTATATTGATTGCAATTAGCAGCATCTATCTGATGATTATTCCTGAGATGGGACGAATTTTGCTCATCGCAGGTCTCATTTTGATGGGACTTTTTTGGGGATTTGCAGGAGGCCCAGTAGCCAGCAGAGTTGTCGATTATGCACCAAGCGGTGAAGAAGGTACCGCGTCATCACTGATGATTGCTGCAATGTATCTTGGATGCGTCATTGGCATAGCACTCTATGCAACAACCTTTACAATTGCAACTGCAGAAGATGGTATTATTGCATTTTCCGAACTCGATATGGACACATTAATGAACGGATTTCATTTTTCTATGATGATAGGACTTGTTTTATCCGTTGCAGCGTTCGTGCTATCAATAATCGTACGCGAAAGAAAAAATGGTAGTGAGGCAATTAGCCAAATTTGTCCTGAAAATGCGCCTTTAGACGCGCCTCAATCTCCGCGATGAGCAGGCTCTCCTGCGCACCTCCGGACATGTCGCGTAAGGTCATTCGCCCAGCGTCCAGTTCATCCTTTCCCACAATGACTGCATAATCGGCGCCTGCGCCGGCTGCAGCCTTGAGCTGGGCCTTCAGTCCCCGGCCCATGACATCCATCACCACTGGCACACTCTCCCTCAGTCGGCTCGCAATTCTTGCAGCCTCTCGCTTGACATCAGGAGTAAAGGCCATAAAGACTGGCCTAGGTCGCGATGAATTCATCTGCACTATCTCCATGATGCGATCAAAACCGAGACCAAATCCAGTGGAGGATGTCTCCTTGCCGCCGAAGAGGCTGGCCAGCTCATATGTCCCGCCACCGCAGATCTGCCGCTGTGCTCCGAGGCCCTCGGCATAGATCTCAAAGACCGTTCCAGAGTAGTACTCGAGACCCCGCACTATCTCAAAGTCTATGGTGAAGTTGACGCCATATGCCCTCAGCAGGTCAACAGTCTGCACAAACTCCTCCAGATGCAGCTGTGCTTCAACCGCCCGTCCCTGCCGAGCCGAGCCGCGACCGGCAGGCGAATAAGTCACATCCGCGGCTTCGTTTGTCGAGACAGGCTCCGGTGCAGCTGCTGCAGCCTGCACAGTAGCCTCCTGCCCAGGCTTCCAATCGGCCACGATCTGCGCGGCGCGATCCAGAGCGCTCTCTCCCTTGCTGCCGATCAGCTCTAAAAGGCCCAGATGGCTGCAACCGATTTCTTCAAGAAGAGTGGCCAGAGCATCCCTCTCTTTCTTGTCTATCATCCTCATGACTGAGGAACGGTGCTCGACTGGGATCTTGCCTAGAATGCTCCTGATAAGACCCAGATAACCAATGTGAATGTCCCCGGAAACGCCCACGCTTTGCAGCATCCTGCTGGCAAGAGCCACGGCCTCCGCCTCAGAATCGGGCTTTGAGCCGCCGATAAGCTCACAGCCCATCTGCCAGAACTCTCTAAAACGCCCCTTCTGGGGCCGCTCGTACCGGAAGCAGTTTCCGAAGTACCAGAGCCGCTGCGGCTTCGGGGAGTTCTGCAGCTCGGAGACGAACATGCGCATCACTGGGGCCGTCAGCTCCGGACGCAGAGCGAGATCCCGACCTCCTTTATCCTTGAAGCTGTAGATTTCCTCAATCACCGACGCCCCTGATTTTATTGTGAACAGCTCCAGATGCTCAAATGTAGGTGTAGCTACCTCACGGTATCCCCATCTCTCCAAAACATCCTGCATGGCCTTCTTGGCCTGACTTCTCCTATCGGTCTCCTCAGGGAGAAAGTCCCTGGTGCCTCTCGGTCTCTGGATGATCATATCAAAAGAAGGATTGCAACAAAACGCCCTTATAGTTTGTGATGGAAAAAAGCAGAAACGAGGCGAGAAAAATGCCCATTGACTTCATATCAGCTTTTCCTCGACCTCAGAGGGACAGATGATAATCTGCACCGGCTTTATGATGATATTGGAAGTGGCCACTGCACTGCCTCCTTCTGCAGTATTCAAGGCGCTGACCGAAATGCCATGAACATCCACATCGATATTATTTCCGAGATGCACTTGCTCGGCAGACTGCACCATTTGCTCTTTGCTCATTTCTCGACTGGATGAACTCTTCGAGCTGGAGTTAAGGGCGTTATCCACAATCATCTCGATATCATCTTTTGGCCCCTCAACCGGCCAATCACTCTCCATCTTCGTTTCTTGGCCTGAGATGCTTAAATCCAGACTATTGACGAGACCCATTGCATTGGAGTCCCCATTTTGCGCCTCATTGCAGACTATATCCCTCTCCTTTACGGAATTAACGGATGTCAGGTCAGAAACCTGGCAGGATGGATTCTGCTCGGAAAGAGATATGGATTCTTTTGAAGGCGCAGCTTTTGGCACGAATCCGAGATCGCTTTGCTGCAAGGCAGATAAGCGCTGCGACGATACCGATTCCTTGAGCTGGCTTGACAGATCCGGCAGGTTTGCCTGGCCCATGACAGAAGCAGTAGCCAGCACCAGATACAGACAAATAAAAGCAGCCCCCACCAGCACGAGGCCGGTGGGTCCCAGCTTTCTATTCATGGATTCTCCTATGGGTCATCAGACCCAACACTACTGCTGGTTGGTCACGATCTCTACATTGTTTTGAGCTAGGGTAGATGCGGCATTCCTGGAGAACGGGAAGGCACCCTGCAGCGAGAGACCTATGGCGGTTGCACTCCTGCTACCTACCTTTATCTGCTCCACATTATACTTGGTACAGCAGTCTTTGCAGGGACAGGATGGATCCAGAGCCTGACAGCAAGCGCACTCCCCAGAGTCCTGATTCTTCTTGATCTTCAGGTTATTCTGAGCCGTAACTGCTGCATTATTGGATCCGAATGGGCCAGATAATTGAGCTGATCCACCAATGGCCAACGCCCGGTCGTTTCCAACTTCCACCGAATCAAAGTTGATATCTGCATCCGCTGGGAATTTGAAGGCATTTGCCCCAGTCTCGAAGATGCCCTGCCCAAGAATGTCCACACCGCCGCTTCCTATCATTGCACTTTGCGCCATAGCTGGAACCGCGAACGCGGCCAACGCCATAGCCACACCCAAGAACATTGCTACACGTCTAATGGTTTCACCCCATAAACTCTTAGTGGTTGTACATAACTAATTACTTATTATATAAATACGTTATGGTGTTTTTTAGATAGAAATTATAGATTTTTGTGAGTATCTTGAGCGAGAAATTTTACATAGAATATGCGACATTAATAATAAGAAACCGTATTAATCGATCTGATAATTATGAAAGAAAAGCGCAATCAACTATCGATTGATTGAACAGTATAAACAAAAAATAGAAGATGGATATCGGACGAGCTATTTTCCAGGGGACGATTCGCCCCGATCATCACCTGAGCTTCTCTTCGACCTCAGAGGGACAGAGGATGATCTGCACCGGCTCTATGATGATATTAGAAGTAGCAACTGCACTTCCCCCAGGCACAGTGTTTGCTGCGCTGACATATATGCCATGAACATCTACGCTCAGGTAATTTCCAAGATGATTCAAATCGCCAATATCAGCCATCTGGCCATCAGATTCGCTAAACTCCTCGCTTGAGACTGTAGACTCACCTGCAGACATCTCCAGGATATCCGGGATCTCCTTGGAAAATCCATCACCGGATTCATCGGCCCTGCTTCCGCTCACGCTTATGTCCAGAGAATTGGCCAGTCCAAGATAGTTGGGGTCCCCATTCTGTGAATCCTTGTAGGAGATAGTTCTCTGCATTTGGGAATTCATCGCAGACAGATCGCCCACAGTCGCCGCAGTGTCATTGCCGTCCATCGAAACCTCCTCAGACTCAACTGAAGAGGTATCAGAGGAGACAGGCGAAGATAGAGGCAAGCTCACACGAGAAGATGGACGATGCCAGGGAAAATATACTGAATCCTCTCCAACCTTGAGTTCGCCCCATCCGGAGCTGGCCTCCCGATGCAGCGAATAAAGAGATCGGCCTTCGAATTTATCGAATGGATTAAGGCCATTGGATGACTGCTCTGATGATGCCAAATCACATAGAACGCAAATAAAAAGAATGCCCACTAACAACATGCTAGCGGGCTTGATCGACATCCTCATTTCAGTCCCCCAGATCAATCTCTCAGAACAGAATCCGGAATTACTGCTGGTTGGCTACAATCTTTACGTTGTTGGTGGCTGCAGCGAATCCGAAGGCAAGAGCTTCCCTGTTGCCGACATTGATCTGATCGATATTCACCTTGATGCAGCAATCCTTGCAGCCCTCGTAATAGCTCGTACCAGTGGTTTCAGTTTCATTGCAGCCTTCGCAGAATCCAGAATCCTGATTCTTCTTGATCTCCAGGTTGTTGGTAGCAGTGGCTAAAGGAGTCTTCTGCCAGATATTCCCAAATGCCAGAGCCTTATCATTTCCTACATTTATGGTGTCTATGTTTGTGTCCTGAGCCTCAGGGAATTTCGTGAGGGCCCCATCAGTCTCAAAGATACCAGTTCCAAGAACATCTACACCACCGCTTCCAGCCAGGCCATAGTCATTCTGCGCCATTGCAGAAATGGATAACATGGCCACAGCCAACACCAATGCAAAACCTATTTTCTTAATAATTTCACCCCATACATCCTTTAATATAGACGGATGTTGGCATTGATAATATTTATATTTTTTGGTAAGACATACAAAAATAGGTATGAGCTTAAGAGCATAAGTCACAAAATATTCACACTATGTTATAAACAAATACAGCTATTAATAGGCAGATTTAGAGTTATGGTTGACATAATATAAATCATAATCATATGCGTGATGTCAATAAGATAACATTATAATGAAATTGAAGATGATATGAGTATAAATCAATTGAGTTGAAAAGACCCAAGCAGCGCGCATAAAACCACAAAGACAATTGGCACGGGATCACATGCCATTGGTTGAAGGGCCGTAGATGCCTGCGAATTCATTCGTGGGAGTGGTCACGTGAAGATCAGCTTGCGGACCTTCATAGAAGCCAGATCGACGATTGGCACAACCCCAGCCACTGGCTGGATGTTCATCTTCTTCTGAAAATCAGTCTGAGACTGCCAGGTCCCGCTGTTTATCACAGCCACGCCCTTGTACCTGGCTATACCAACGGTATGAACATGCCCGCAATGCAATATAGCCGGCGGTCGGGATATGACATAATGGTCCTCGTGTTCAGGAGCAATTGAGACGCGACTGCCGTAAATTGGAGAGAGATGTCGCCGTCGAAGCATCTCAATCATGGCCTTCTCAGGCGCGGCATAAGAGATACCGGGCAGGCGCAGGACCAGATCATCGATGCTTCGACCGTGATAGATCAATACAGATATGCCGCTTAATGTCACCCAGGCAGGATTGCCTACAAAGAGCATATCATTTCTAAAATAACTCTGAATATCATCAGGAAGAGCTGGCTGAGGCTCGGCCTGGCGCACGATATCGTGATTTCCTGGAGCAATGATCACCTTTATGTCTTTTCTGATGCCGTTTAGCCACTTGGCTGCAGCCTGGTACTGCTCATAAATATCCATTATAGCCAGATCTTTTTCTTGGCCAGGATAAATGCCAATGCCGTCCACTACATCACCGGCAATCACTATGTACTGAACCTTAGAGGCCAGGCCAGATGGATCGTCCACATCACCGTTAAGCCACTCCAAAAATCTCTGCCAGGCTTCAGCCATGAAATACTTGCTGCCCACATGCAGGTCGGAGAGCAAGAGAGCGCATCCGCTTCCCTTTTCCAGAGGAGCAGTCTGGTTGGGCATATCAGGCCAGAGCAGGGATTTGACAAAGACCCTGCCATTGCCGTCAGAGGTTCCCGTGACCCCTATGACCTCATCTGTAATGATGAGCCCAGACTGCTCGTAAATCTCCGCATCTTTCTGAATGACGGCGGTCAGGAGGCCTGTAGGGTCTTCCAGCTCAATCACACGGTTGCCTTTGGCTGTGTTCCTGACATCCATGACCATGCCAATGACCGACACCTCGCGGCCGGTTGTACTCTTGCCCAAGGACTCAATGGGCCGGGAGTTGAGCCTTCGAGAGAGTATCTCCCTGATTTTGGCGTACCTATCGCGAAAATAGTGAACAAAATCGCTGTAATCCCCAACACAAGTAGACCGGCCAGTTATATCGCATTTCAGCTCAGCAGACGATGGCACAATCCTGGCCGGAGAAAGTGACACCGACGCAGGAGATGGAGCAGGCGAAACTGATCGAGCAGAAGGGATTGGGAGAGCTGAAGGGGTTGATGAGATGAAGGAAGAATCGAGATGGCATGACACCTGAGAGGATCCAATCACCACAACGGATCGATCTGTGCTGCTGACGATGCGCTTGAGCAGATCCTCTTTGCTTCCGCGATAGCGACAGATGATCTCGAGAGCCTCCGGCTCCAGTTGGTAGCCGAGCTCAGCAAGCTTCTCTACGATCTCCAGGCTGGCAGAAGGACCCTGATGGGCGCGACTGCCTGATATCTGCTGCATCGAAAGTAGTATAAGAGCCTACCAACTGATAAATATGGTTGATGAGGATTGAAGAGTGGTTTGACAATTTGCCTCTTCCTGGCCTGGCCAAGGACATAATCTTCGTGGTCGTGGTGGTTGGCGGAATATCCCTCCTGTCTCAACTGTTATTGGGGCTCTGGACGCCTATGGTTGCCGTGGAATCGGGAAGCATGGTGCCGAATCTCAATATTGGGGATATTGTACTAGTTCAGGGAGCGTCGCGCACAGATGTAATTGCTTGGGATGAGGCGGAGAAGACCGGCTATACCGCATTCAATAATCCGGGGGATGTCATACTCTACCGGCCTTATGGCAAGGCGAGCTTGAACCTCCTGGACCAGTTCAAGATGCTTTTGGGATTTGCTCCCGGCAAGGAGAAGGCCACGCCGATCATTCACCGTGCCCTGCGGTATGTCAAGGCAGGAGAGCCTATGTGGCAAGACGGACCTGCCGCGCCGTTCTCCGGCTACATCACCAAGGGAGACCACAATGAGGTGATCGACCAGGAAGCAGGACAGATCTTCGGCATGGCCAAATCGTCTTACATCGATTCAAACCGGGAAAATATCATAAATGTAGGCGGCCAGATCTACCTTGACAAGAATACAGGCCTGATCATTTACGAGACCACAAACGGCACCGTCGTGGGCGAGGGCATCAGCTATCTGACGCCGGTTAAAGATGAGTGGGTCATTGGAGTGGCCAGAGCCAAGATTCCACTGGTGGGATACGTAAGGCTTCTGCCCAGCATCATATACGATGAGATCAAAAAGCTCGTAAGCTGAGACATCAGTTAATTCGGCTGCAAAGAACGGGGATCATCTGGGCTTCTTGGCCAAGATAGCCCAGTGATCCTGGTGAAAGGGCAAGAGATCCTGGATCAGACCGAGATCAAGCCCCTGAAGATTTTTCATCTCTGCCTGGAGGACGGCCTGAGGGCTCGCGGTGACATCGACCGACCGGGTCTTGAGCATGAGGATGAGATCGCCGCCAGGCTTGAGATAACGGGCGCAGTTCGATGTGGCGATCTCTGCCTGATTTCTCTGAGCTATATCCTGATAGACCCAATCGACCGGCTCGACAAAAAAGGCATACTCCTCAGGTCGAGAGGCATCGGCAAGTATCGGCACGATGTTTTTGCGCCTCTCTGAGAGGCGGATTAGATCGCGCATTGAGCGAGGCGAGAACTCCACTGCATAGACCAGGCCGTCCTTGACTATATCGCTGACATGGCTTACTGTGGTGCCGGTGGCCGCCCCCAGATAAAGGACCTTCGCGTCGCGAGAGAGAACGGGCAGCGTTCGGCTGGCCTTGAGCAGCAATGCTCCCAGCTTGGAGCGATAGGGGTCCCAGAAACGGTAGCCATCCAGGATGCGTTCCCCGTAAACTGGCTGGGCATCAAGGCTTCTGCTAGCCAGCCTCTTGTCCCCATCCGACTCCAGGATGACAACGCCGGGAATGACTTCCAGGCAGTTCATGGAAATTTCCGCAGGGCGGCCTACAGCTCTTTGCCCATTGAAGTGGTTGTGAGCTTAACGTGCTTTACGCCCTTTAGAGACATCATCTTCTCTGCAGCCTTTCTCACATCCTGACCCTCGCCTCGCAGGACGATGACCTCCAGGCAGTTGTCGTGATCAAGGTGAACATGAAGGCTGGACTGGATGATGCTGCCTGCCTCATGCTGAATCTCAGTCAGGTTGTCCACCAGACCCCGCTGGCCATGAGAGTAGACCAGGGTGATTACGCCCACCCTTTCGCCCTGCACGTCGCTCATCCACTCGAAATGGACGATGTAGTTCCTGATGGCATCTCTGATGCCCTCTGAACGCGATGAATAACCACGCTGCAAGATAATCTCATCAAACCTGGAGAGCAACTTCTCCGGCAGCGAGACTCCGATCCTCATTAATTCCTGTTCCATATATATCGCGGTCTATATGCAGATGTTATTTAGTAATAAACCTAATGGAGAAAAATGTCAGAGACAAGCGAGACATACGACCATCTAACCATAAAGGTTTTCCTCTGGGAGATAAACAGGTAGCAGCAGTATGACAGATATTGCTATCATTGGCGAGAGAACTTTCCTCTACGAGAAGCTCTTCGCGGAACTGTCGGTCAGCTTTCAGTTTCTCTCACCTGCAATACTTGGCAGCCCCTTTCTGCCGAGGTACAAGGCAGTCCTGATTCCCACGGGCTTTGCCAACGCCCAGTACTCCCAGACTCTGCCAGCATTGCTGAGAATGAAGTCCAACATCTCGGACTTTGTTAGAAAAGGCGGAGTTCTGACGGTCTTCGGACCTATGGTTGAAAAGCACGACTTTGACTGGCTGCCGGTGCCGCTCTCTTACGTCTGTGAGATTGGCGGCAGATCCGTCTCTCCCTCTGAAGACGAATGCTCCTGCATCTTATGCACCAGCACTCCTGAGTGTGACGGATACCTGATACCTGGAGAAGGCTTTGAGACAGTTCTAAAGGACGAAAAAGGCCGGGCCATACTGGTGACGGCCAGATTTGGTGAAGGGCTGATTGTGGCCACAACTGTGCACGAATTTCCAGCTGGCGAATACATCAAATGGGCTCTAGGCCAGGCCAAACCGGCAAAGCTTTAGGGAGAGCGATGATCCTGCCAGAAGAACACGAAGAAGCTATAGAAAGCAAAGAGACGCAGGATAACTGCGGAGTGATTAAAAAAAAGAAGAGCGAGCTGCGCGGAGAGATCGAAGCGCTGCTAGAGAAAAAGGGGCTTGTTCTAGAGGAGAGGATATCCGTGATGAACCTTGAGAGCCAGGAAACCTATTATTTCGATGATTATCATGAAGCTATGGAGTTCCTGAAAGGCAAAAAAGGACGATGGTACATCACAACGCCGGGCATAAGATCGTCAAAGGACACTTGATTACTCTTTTGTGTATAGCCGGAACATGTGGGCTGCATTCATGTTGACCTAATTATACGAGATAAAAAGAAGCGCGGTGAGAACACCGCTTTAGAAGTGAAACTCAACATGGAATGGTATGTAGAAGATCCACACGAAATATACCGCCATTAGGATAAGCCCCAATGGGACACCAAGCTTGGCCCATTCCTTGCTGGAGATGCCGAGCTTGCCTGCAGAGATGATGTTGGGGATGTTGCCGGGGATCAGCATGCCACCGGCGATGAGCAGGCCCATGAGAACCGCCTTAATTTGAGTTAAGCTCATGGCAGGGCTTATCTCGGCTGCAGTTAGCGTGGCATTATCGAGAATCGCAGAGACCATGTTGACCCAGTAGAGAATCTCTGGGGAGATGCCAAGGACGTACTTGTCTATTACTACCTTCATGCCAGCTCCCAAGAGAAGAAGAGCCATGACGAAGACATAGACCTTAATGGCCCTCATGGCCACATCTTTCAGGCCGCCGTCATCTTCTTCACTTGCTTTGGATTCAACGGCCTTGGCTTTGCCGGTAAAGAACATTGCCAGAAGGCCCATGGCCAAACAGCCAGGTATAATGTATATGGCAAGCTGGTTGAAGAGGAAGAAGAACGCAGCATTAAAAGGCTCTCCCTGCAACTTGGTGATGGCAATGGTGGAAAGCGGCTCGCCTACAGGCGTCAGAACTGCGCCAAGACCAATGGAGAAACAAGCGATAATGACCACATTGATTTTGGTCTGCCTGTCAAAGGGCATGCAATTCATAAGCTCTACCAGCAACAACGAGGCAATGATGGCCGTAATAACACTTGAAAACATGCCCAGGAGAGCAACAATCAAGAATACGATTATTTTAGCTGGAACCTTTTTGGTGATGGAATTCATTGAACTTTGGACGTAATTTTTTCCATAATAGAAGAGAAGGCCTGCGACCAGCACAGCAGGAACGATTCCCTTTACTATCGGCTCTTTAATGGCCTCCATTACTATTTCCATGTTCCAGCCGATGAGCTCCGCCTGGTGTTCGGTGTAGCCCAAGGAAGCTATTAAAGCCTCTTTGTTGTAGAAGCTGGATATCGTTACCGCCAATATTCCCATAACAAACAGAAATGCCTCAAGGTTATGCTCGATCTTCTTGACCATAAACGGTCCAACGAGCACAATAAGGACTACAGCTAATAAACCAAGGTCTAACGGGTCAAACTGCATAATTATTCCCTCCAATATTTGGAAAATCTTCAATATCGATGAGGTTTCTCTTTGATAAACAAAAGCCACTCATGGGCTCAAGGATTTTGTCGTACTGCCAAACGATTTTAAATTCCCTAATCCTAACGGCTTCCTCAAGCATCGAAACCATTGTGACCTACCTGCTTTCCTTTGTCTGCAACCCTCACATCAAGAGTGAGAGATAGTAATCGGACATTTCTTCCAATATTAAACGTTTTTGGTTTTTATTTTTGATTTGTCTCATCTTTAATGCAAAATCTCAACTGATTTTAAACCAAATAGGATAAATGGCAATTAGGCCATATTGGAAATAAGGAAAAAACCAGAATTACCATTAAGGACTAAAACAATATAGAATAAAAATTATTGAAAAGCCTGCTACTGGCTAGTACATTGCGATCTCAGATCTTCTTAAAACAAGGACCGGCCTCTTTGCAGAATTGGCCACATCGTAGGCAGTGCTGCCGATCCGGCCCTTCTTTATGGCCACCGCACCCTGAGAGCTCATGGCAATGACGGATACATCCTCCTCCTCGGCTACAGACCTGATCTCCTCAACAGGATGGCCCACAACCACCTTGGAGGTGACTGCCACTCCACTTTGCATAAGATCTGAGACCACCTCATCCATCTTATTCATGGCAGAAGCGACATTGGCATCAATTTCCTCATCGGTCTCACCTGTGGAGACGACATTAAGCAGCACCACCTCGCCAATTCCCGGCAGACTCTTGAGGAATGACAAAGCAGCCTCTGCAGGTTGAGAGAAGTCTGTCGGGAAAAGAATCCTGGAAAAGAGATGAGAACAATGCATCTGCATTTCACCGTCATCCAGCATCCGATAACGCATGACCAGAAGATGAGTGTCACCAAAGCGCAGGACATTTCGGGAGACGCTTCCAAGCAATGCGCTCTGTATTCTGCTCCGTCCTCGAGCGCCCATAGCTATCAAAGAGGCCTTCTCTTCATTAGCGACCCTCGATATGGCGCTGGCCACCTCGCCTCCAATGACCGAAACAACCCTCACCTTGACATTGATTCCAGGGACCGTTATGGCCCCCTTCATAGCCAACAGACGCTCTTCGGCCTGGTTCAGCTCAGATACCGGGTCCCAGACCCTGGTAATAGGGCTCCTTGAGACGACACTAAGAAGAACTACCTCCTTTACGCCGGGAATATCGCCAACGCACTCGACGAGCCTGCCCGCATGTCTGGAGAAATCCATCGGGACCAGGATTTTTTCGAACATCATTCACACCAACCCCGATAATTGCACCCCATCGATATTTATAATCATCGAACGTGCATATTTCAGGCCAGAACAGCACCGAAGGAGTCTTCTTCCAGCTCCATCAGCTCTCTCCAGGCGGACTTGCAAGAGCAATCCAGACTCTCAAAGGGCCCTACGTCCTGGGACAGAGCATGGACACGGATGGCCTCGGCCACTGCATCATCGCACTGGCCGCAGTTATGCGGACCGCGCCTCGTTCCCGCCCCTACTGGATCGCAGACAATCGGACCCGGCACGCTCTTAATCACTTCCAGTGCCGACCATAACCAAGGTGGCCGGAACTCACCTTTCTCCCACATGCGCTCCACCACAGTATTACGCTGTACATTGCAGAGGTTGAGAGAGAGGATATCGGCGTAGCCGCGGGCCCTTTTAGCAGAATCTATGGCGTCATTCATCGCCTGGCCCTCAGTGAGCAGTGGCGGCTTTAACAAAAGGTAGGCCTTGACGCTTCCACCCTGTCGGCGCACGGCTTCAGATGCAGAGACGAAGTCCTGGAAGGTGAAGCCCTTTCTGATGACTTTGTCCCGGATGAGATCGCTCGCGGTCTCAAGGCCGATGGCAAACTCAGTTGGAATGTGAGAGAGGCATGCTTCGACCGCCCTGGACGTCGCAAATTCTGGGCGGGTCTCTATGACGAGCCTGGCCAGTCCCAAGGCCTCCAGCCGCTTTAAAATCTCATCTCGCGCCTCGACAGGCATCTCAGCCGGGTCCAGGAAGCTGCCGCTGGTGTAGATCTTGACAACAGAAACCTCCGGTGCAGATCTGCCAAGAGCCCAATCGAATTGAGAAATCAGATCCTGGGCAGACGCAGGCGCGCCCTCGCTGGCATAGCCGCACATGGTGCAACGGTTCCAGCGGCAGCCCACAGTACGAAGAATCATGGTCAGGGACTCTACCTGACGGCCATCCAGAAGGTCTTTGCCGCGCCAGACGGTCACGGGCCGTTTCAGGTCCAATGTCCTCTCAGCTCTTGATTTCGACATTTCGTTATCCCAGATACTGCAAGGCACTGATTGCAGCTGAAGCGCCTGAGCCGACTGCTGTTGCCACCTGCAGCCGTCCTCCGGTCAGGTCTCCGGCAGCAAAGACTCCCGGCATGCTCGTCTCCTGATTGAGCCGGTTGACCTTGACAAAGCCGCCGGGCGTCATCTCGAGGCCTAAAGCTGCAGCCAGATCGATATTAGGCTTCATGCCCATCTCCACAAAGACAGCGTCGGCCTTCAGAGATCGTGGCGTGTTGCCGACTTTGAATCCTACGCTCGAGACGAACTGATCACCCGCGATCTCTGTGATCTCAGCTCCAAAAGTGGCGGAGTAGTTGGACAGCTTCTTGATGCGCTCCAGGTAGACTGGCTCGGCCACCAGCTTCTCTCGCGAGGAGAGCAGGTGGACCTTTTCGGCAATGTTGGCCAGATAGAGAACGGCCCGAGCAGCGCCATTGCCGTAACCGACCACTGCCACGGCCTTGTTTTTAAAGAGGGCCCCATCGCAGTGCACGCAGTATGATACACCTCTTCCAGTCAGCTCCTTCTCGCCAGGCGCGCCGATGACACGGTGGCTGGCGCCCATAGCCAGGATGACTGTTTTTGCCTCGTACTGCCAGTTCTCCGTCTTGAGACGGAAAAAGTCGCCCAGTGGAACGATCTTTTCCACCTGCTCCGTCTGGTTCTCCGCTCCGAATTTGACAGCCTGGGAGAGCATTCTTTCCGAGAGCTCAATGCCCTGGATGCCATCCGGAAATCCGGGGTAGTTTTCATATAGGCCGCCCATGGACTGCTGCGAGCTGTATATATTTCCCAAGACCAAAGTCTTCTTTCCGCCTCTCGCGCAATACATGGCTGCGGTCAGCCCAGCCGGGCCTGCTCCTACTATGACGACATCATGCAAGCGAATATCACCATAAAAAACTAGCCTTCAAGGTAGATAAAGGGTATGTAGCCTCGACCTGGACGGCCAGAAGGCGGCAGTTTTACCCGCAATGTTTTTAGACTAGAAGGTGATTGTAGGGGATGCTTCGTGAGATACGATAGCGCCGATAGTGTAGCGGTTATCACTAGGCGTTGCCAACGCCTAAACTCGGGTTCGAATCCCGATCGGCGCATATAATTTCTTATGATTTTAGGCGCTGAAAATCGATTTAAAGTACGAGGAAGGAAAGTCGTTGTCCTCACTTAATCTTAAGCACTTTTTGTCCTTCTTGGTCTGTCTTACCAGAGACCCCAACTTGGCCCAATCCTGCAAAGAATCATTTTTCTGCGTAGTGGAAGCCCGCACCACTGCGCCTTTGCCACTGGCCTCAAGCCCGCGACCTAGGCCAGTGGCATGACATCAAATGCCATTGCTTGGGCCTTGGTCCTCAGCTTTCGTGCACATTTCCCCGCAGCAGTATCGTGGACCATCCAATAGGAGAAGTATTTATAATATGTAGTAGCCTTTATTAAGAGATAGAAGTTCATCACAGTAATATAAAAATTATTATGATCACAATCAAATGCAATTTCCAAAACGGAAAAAGACTCATATACTTGCATATAAGACTAAGGGGTACTTCGTGCCTGTTGTTCAGGGAGATTGGTGGATCAAAATGGTTGGGCGAAAAAAGACGGTCATATTTGAGAAGAAATATGGCACGGACATAAAAAAATACAATACTACCGAACAAGTGGATTCCTTTATAGAGGATAGGCTTGGCAGGAAGCTAAACGTCAAACGAGTCGAAACCAATGTTGTCACCCGTCGAGGAAGCATACTTCCAATTAGCAGGCTAGATATAAACAAAAAATTGGATGCCTTGCTTCGATGAGATTCTCTTTTTCTATTCATGTCCGGCATCGACGAGCTATTTGAATTTTACAGAGAAGAATGTGTGCCAGCCTATTCAGACGTAGTTGGATATTTAGCAGAGCGTCCAGAGCAATTCATGATAGAGATAGAAAATTCGTTCTCACATGTAGCCCAATATTTTAACCCTGAATTAAAACAGGAAGAGAGAGATATTAACATCTTAAAAGCAAGAGATCATTTAATGCGCGTAACACTGGATTGTTACAAATTGCTATGGATCGTAATCAATCAAGACTTGGAGGAGATTCATGGTGATTCTTTCAAGAGACAATTCTGCGTGAATTTGCCGCAAAACGAGTTCTCCCTAAAATTCCAGGAATTCAAAAAGCTTGCGCAAAAAGCCAGAAATCTTGAAACTTCGTCGGTCGGTATTGATCCGCTCAAGGCACTTGATGCTTATAAAGAGACAATCGCTTTTGGGCAAGATCTGTTAGATAAAATCGATCACGAAAAAATCGAAAATTCGAAATCAATCCGCAGATTTATTTCGACTAAAGAGTTCGCACTCGGAATTATAACAGGTTTTATCTCAGGTTTCTTATCCAGCCTCCTCGTAGCTTGGCTTTTTTGAATATGTGTTTGGGCGCAAGATCCCAATCGTCTCTCGCCATCATTCCCAGACCAACCACAAACTTTAACAATTAATAGTTACATAATTTCTTCATCGAGGAGTCCATTCTTTCAGAGGGTGATTCGAATATGTCTACTGAAGCCTCGATGAAGCTGTCAAGCGGTCTGGATGCCTTAAAGGTTCAAAAAGAGAACCTCAACGGCTGGGGCCTGAAGCTCGACGACCTGATGAGATGGCTGCTCTTCATAATCATAACCGCAGCAGCCGTCATTTACATCTGCGACCTGATAATAAGCTGCTTAGATAGAGCTGAATCCATCGGCGAATGGATAGTGCCACCCTGATGGACCAGCTTTACTGCAGACTCATTTTCCAATTCCGACCACCGGATCACGGGATCTGAGGCGTCCCGATGCTGGGCATTGCTGTGGTGCCGGACATTCCCGAAGCACTGGGCATGCTGCTGCTGCCGGACACGCCCGCGGAATCCGGCATCTTCACGCTGCTTGACGAAGACAGCACTTTTGATCCGGACAGATTGGAAGACATATTGGATGATGTCATGTTTTTGACATCCGGGATCTCAGGCATGCTCACCGGTACATCCTTGGACACAGATATCATCGACATCTCTGAAGCTACGCCGTTCTTTCGAGTGAGAGAAAGAGTCGGCGATGACACGCCTCCGATTGAACCGGCAAGGTCCATTGAGACGCCATCATCGGCCCGCAATATCATATCCAAGCTCTTGAAGGTGGATGACGTTCCGCTCGCCGGGTCCAGAGATGACATCATGAGCTGAAGAGTTCCTGGCTTGATATTGCCGATCGTGCTCATGCTAAAGGCCGCTTGCTTCGGATTCATGGATATATTTATCATCCCCGAAGGGTCGAGGTTCAAGCCAGACAGAGACACTCTCTGCAAATCAGTATCTACGGAGATTGTGGGAGACAATTGACTATTGGCGCTGATGCTGACATTGTATGCCCCTCCATCCGAGAACAGATCCATGTTCTGCTGCAATCCCTGTTTAAGATCAGGAATGGAACAGTCCAGAGCAAAGCCGGACGCAAAGACCGCCGTATCTGCCAGGTTCTTCGCGCTGTCGTTGGCGGCACTGTGAACCTCTATTGCCAGATGGGAGTTGTTTATCGAGTCCGAGGGCAGCCAGATGAGAGGTGGATGATCAAGCCCAAACTTCAGGCTCCGGACCTCCGCCTCTGGAATCTCATTTACGAACTCACTAGATTCCAGGACGCCGACTCTCCGGCCGGACTCATCAGTGACCAATACCCTGGCACGGCCGTTCTGCCAGATCTGGATGCTCTGTGCACCCTGCACGGCAACCTTGGTGCCATTGCTGCCGGCATTTCCGGCTGATTTATCGCAAAAATCGCACCTCTGCTGGCCTAGACGCGATGAGAGAGAGACGATCTCCAGATTCTTCGTGCTGGCATTCCCGGTGTACAAGCTTCCCGGCTCATCAGGGTTGGTCGAAGCCAGATAGCTCCATGTATTGGCTGCCCGATCAACCTCGATATATCTGACATCCTTCGGCCAATTATTATCATATACGAAGATCCGGGACGTGCCGTTCTCCATATTATCAACCGCAAAAGGCGTAATGGCGTGACCGCCGCTTCCGTCAGGCAAATAGATGCCCAAAACCCACCATTCCTTGGCTGCCGTTTTATCATTAAACGCCTCAGTCAAAGTATCAAGCACTGCCACTGGAGAGTCCAAAACCTTCTTCGCGCCACCGGGAGTTGTGACCTGGGTGGTCCACCAGTAACCTATCTCACGCTGGAGCAGGACATTTTCGAGCGAGAGATCAATGCTCTCGTTGCCTCCAAAAGCACCTGAACTGGTCTGGTTATAGTATAGGAGGCTGGAAAGGACTGCGAGCCCCTCACAGTGCCCGGACTTCATGGCGGATACAGCCTGATTCATCCAGCGCTCAGCAGGATATGTGAGAATGCATTGACCATTTGACTTGCCTGCACAGACCTGATCTCCGAACATGCGCTGCATCTCAGACGAGGTCAAATCCACGGTATCCGGATCTTCGCCGTAATTCTGAAAACTGAATCCATTGATGTCCGGACGAAAACCGCTATCGTTTATTCCTGCGCCCAATAACGATGCGCTGCTGTTATCGGCTGCGCTCGCTGCACAGAACAAAACCGCATTGAGAGATAACAAAATTAACCCTACTGAATACAACTGCCTCATAGATTCCCCTGCCGCACTGGATTAGAGACTAAATCACGTCTTTCTTTAAGTACATATACTCTTTTTGCCACACAACGCAAAATTTAAATCCGGACCTGATAATCCGAAGATAAAAGGTGAGTTTAAAATGAAGAACTTTATATTAGCGGCATCTATGCTTCTGGTCCTTATGGCCGCCCAGGCTTTTGCCCTCGATGCTGAGATTGCTGCAAACAATTCAACTAACGTCACAGCAACAAATGAAACCCTGGATAACACCACTCTCGTCAATGCAACACTAGAGAACGCTACTCTGGAAAATGCAACAGACTCTCAAAACGCAACAAATCCATTCGCAGACGCCAAGAACCGCAAACCTTCCCGCCAATAAAGCCATATTTGAGCACATTTTCTTTTGCTTCATTACTTTTTTCCCAAATCTATCCGATGATCACCCTGCCTAATGTAACCAGGAACAGGGCCATCAACAGCCATCCGACAATACCCTCTGCAATTCCCAGATATTTGTAGCGCCCACGCAGAGGAAGCCCCTTTGAATTGGCTGTAAAGGCTATTGTGCTGTAGTAGAGAGAGCCGACGAACAACTCCAGGCCGTGAATATTCGAAAAGCCCTCAACCCCTCTTCCTGTCAGATAGACAATTGAGAATAGAAGAATTACAACTGCACCACAAAGAAGGGTATAGTTGGGACGAACACCATAGCCGCAGGTGAGCCATGCCACCACATCTAAAAGCTTGGAGAAACCCAGACTCTTGCGACCCTGGTTCAGATACCGATATTCGTAGTAACAGTCATTGGCATCATTGCTGCGACCAAGATCCTTGTAATTCTTGATCAGGGCTAGATAGGCAGAATTGTCAAAGCTTATGATATTCCGGATCTGACTCCAGTCCACCATCATGCGGCTGATATCTGCATTGGCGAGATACAGAATAGAGGTCGCCATGAAGGTCGAGCCATCTAAAACCATCCTGGCTATCTTTGTGTTATTCATCATTATGTTGCCCAGGAACACAACATTAGACATATCCGTCGAAGCTAGAAATTGCGCTTTATCAAAATCAGCATCTTTGTAGAACTTGCTGTCACTGAAAGACGCAGGCCCATCAAACTTGGCATTCAGGAAGCTGGCAGTGTCGTTGAATTGAATCTGATTGAAGAAAGAGTCCTCGACAAAATGAGAACGATCGAAATTAGCGCTCCCGAGAAACTGAGAGCCAGAAAAACTCCCACCGCTCGAGTATCTCGTGGCATGGAAGTCAGCCATATCCTCAAATAGAGAACATGCAAAGGTACCGTAGGAATTGAACCGGCAGCCGGCAAAATCAGCGAATCCAAAGAACAGTGACGATTCGAAGTTGGCATAAGCACCATTAAATTCCGAGAACGAGAACAGAGCATCTTTATTAAAGGTTGCATTGTAAAATGTCGAGAACGCATCAAACTGAGATGTCGAAAAATCTGCGACCCCATAAAAATCCACAAAATCAAATGTCACGCCTTCTAAAAAGCGAGATGTATTGAAGATGGCATCACCGAAGAACCGAGAATTATTGAAGTTCGCCTCAACAGCGAATTTGGATCCATTAAAAATTGCATTTCTATAAAAAGTGCTGTTTTCGAGGTTCACGGATGAATAAAATGTCGTCCCTTTGCAGCTTACATTGCCTAAAAAGCCCGAATTCGTTATCCTTATAGAAGCATGCTGATCCGCATCCAGGTACAGGTCTCCTACAATGAGAACTCCGTCATAGCTCACAGAACTGCCATTTGCTTCAGCCATGACCTCCTCAGCAGAGACCTCTCTGTACGAAGACGTCTCAAACAACGACGAAGCACTGCCTAGAGTCATCCACGCGGCAAATGCCATCAGAATTATCGTTGGTATGAGCAGAGCCCTCAGATTCATTTCCTCCCATGATGCCCTACGACTTTATGGCTTTTTGCATTGGCAAGTACCCTAATCCAGCTCATTTCTTATGTATCAGATCGCCTAAAGCAGAGATACGCCATCAAAGACCCAGCCGTGCTTGCTGAGGCACGCTGACATTGACCAAGACCTTCAGCCTGTAGTCCTGCTGCAGTGTGGCCTTGAGCTTCCCGGAATAAACGCTTAATGTGATCTCTTTGGTCCGACCATACCGACCTTTGCTGATGACAATAGTATGCAGAATGCCAAGCATATCCAGCTCCACGATGAGGTCAGTTATGCGTCGATGGGTCAGATAATCGGTCTCAACCAGAGGACAGAGCTGTTTGTACATGTTATAGACTGCACTGGTAGTGATGTTTCTTGTCCCCTGCTCTTCCAGAAGAACGATGCCATAGAGGACCAGCTTGGACTGAGTTGGCAAGGTCTTTATCACTTCTTCTACTCTATCCTGCTCAATCTTCTCTCTGGCAGATCTAACATGATCCTCGCCCACGACTGTGGAGCGTGCTCTTTCAGCCAGTTCTCCGGATATGCGAAGGAGGTCTAGGGCTTTTCTGGCATCTCCATGTTCTTGAGCGGCAAAGGCAGCGCAGAGGGGGATGACGCTTTCTTGGAGGACACCTGGATTAAAAGAAAGACCGGCTCTCTGTTCCAGGATATCTTTTATCTGTTCCGCATCGTAGGGCGGAAATATGATCTCATCCTCGCCTAGAGAGCTTCTGACCCTTGGATCCAAAAAGTCGGTGAACTTGAGGTCGTTGGATATGCCTATGATGCTCACTCTTGAACGGACCAGGTCTGAGTTTACGCGAGAGAGGTTATACAGGATGTCATCGCCCTTTCTTACCAGCTTGTCCACCTCGTCAAGCATTATTACAACGACCTTCTTCTCTTCATCCAGAGCATTCCTGAACTCCGCGTAGACCTGATCGGTTGGCCAGCCGGTCATGGGGATCTCTTTGTCGAAATGTCTTGCTAGATGAGCCAGGATCCTGTATTGTGTGTCTACCACCTCGCAATTGATGTAGATCACAGCACATTTCATGTCTCCAAAACTCGCTTCTTCCAGCTCTTTTCCAACATATTTGGCAACGGCAGTTTTACCGGTACCGGTCTTTCCATATATGAGGACATTGGAGGGAGTTTCTCCTCTCAATGCAGGAACTAATACTGATGCCAGGCTGTTGATCTGTTCCTCTCTATGAGGCAACTCGCTTGGCGTATATGTGGGGCGCAGGACATCTCTGGACTGAAATATGCCCCCTTGTGCTAATAAATCGGCAAATAACCCTTTTGAAATAGAAACCAAGATAATTCCCCTCGGACAATTTTTCATGGCTTTGGAGGATATTAAGAGTTATGGTAAACACCCCTTTGTTTCCAATGGAGAACTAGTCCCCCACCCCATGGTTTCCAGTGGAGACTCATTCTAAAAGGCCGAGGTTTGTCATGATAGATAATGAAATAAAAAAGGCCTGTTGTAAATAAGCAATTAATTGTATATAAGTTTTGCTCTAAGAGAAAGAAAAAAACATCATGATCATTGCAGCTAATTCATATTGTTTTTTTTTCGGATAAAAGTAGTCAGAGGCTTTGTCAAATTGCAAAAAGAGCATATCTCCGTCCCAAAATAGAGGCAATATGCTTACGCGAGGCGCCCATTTTGAAATCGCCTTTCAAAAGTCGCTCTAAAGTCTCGTCAGGAGAATGCTGAAGGATAGAGGTTGACTTCCTCGAACGGGTTCTGGTCGGCTGTCAGAAAGACAGGAGTTCCAGTGGAAATCATACGGTCCCTCTCTCTTGGTCCATGCGTCTATCCATGCATTGTCTTGCCGTAGTTATGCTGTCTCTTGACCTATGCATTCCCTTTAAAAGGCCATGCTCGAAGCCTGCAAACTGAAACAGAAGTTCAAGCTACAGGTATGGTTTCAAGCTGGCTGGCAACATTCCAGATCAGGGTTCTGGTATGAAGTGGAATATTGGGGTCGTTGCTTATCTCGTCAAGTATGGAGATAGCACTAGCTGCCTTGATTGCCTCGCTCACTTTCTCGTCCATTAGAATGGATTTGACGTTCTCTGCAGAGCGCCGGATGTTCCTTGGGACGGCATCATCGCTCATAATGCGCTCTAGCACCTCAACGCATTGCTTAAGGACATTTTCAGCTGTCATAGAATCACCTACCTGTATCTTGGGAAAAAGGTTAATGATGGTATCCGTTTAATCAGTAGAGCAGTGATGATATGGTCGTTGTATTTAAACGTATGTGGACGCGGGTGATGAGATATGGATGAAGATGAGGTTCTCAGCAAGATAACCAGGCTTTTGGAGCAGGGCTGCACCATGCTGGCCACTCATCATGACTGCGGAGCACCTCTATTCCGTTGTCAAGGTAAGGTAGTCTGTCCTGTATGCTCTTTTATAGATGAACCCGGATCACCGGCAAAAACGCAGCCCTCAGCTTCATCTGGGGGACAGGAGGATGCGAGCTCCAGTCTGCATCGCGCACATTTGCCTGAGAAGAATGAGGAAAAATCCCTATTTGCTGGGAGCAAGGGCGCGCAGGAAGGCGGTCATAGTCAAGATGACGACGAGTTAAGCTCTGCCACAAGGGTTCTTCGTGCTGCACTACTGCTTCGCCTTCGGGATCTGACAGCCGTAATGCAGGGCGAGCAGGATCTGGATAGGCTGAAAAAGCTCTTGGATTGCATTGAAGGATTGCTGCGGGTGATGCGATCCATGCAGGAGTGATCCATTATCTCTTCCTTCACGGAAGCCTCTCTTATGTCGTCTTTGATGCCGGGACTTCCTGTTCTCCAGTGGAAATAAAGGGGTTGTTCAATTGGGTCTCAATTTTTTTAGTAAGTGTGGTATAGCACTAATTTTATTCTCTCTCATCCTGGCATCATTTTGCATGATGGGCTGCCTCACGGGGACAGATGAGCGTTCTCTGGCCTCCTCCTCCGTTCTGGAGCATCAGGTGGCAAATTCTAGCTTGCAGATGGATTATGATGTAGAATTGAGCGACGATCTCTTCAGGGTGCGGGGCAGTCTGTTCTATCCGATGAACGGCTCGCTTGATTATCTCCTTCTCAATGCTACCCTACGGCAAGGTGGGCTGCCTTCTCTCAGCACCAAATATCTGCTCATGGAGATCGAGCCGAACCGGGATTACAGCTTTGAGATCTGCAAGAGCGTCAAGCTTGCTCTAGGAGAGTATGACTGTACTCTTCAAGCAGAGGGCCCTCATGGCGTTTTGGCTGAAGAGGAGAGGAGGGTCAGTCTGGTGCCGTCTCGGACAAAACAGGCAGCTGATCTGGATGATTCGTGGAATGACTTAGGAGAGGCGATCTTCTGGCAGAAGGTCGAGGAAGAGGAGAATGAGAGAAAAAGGGATGAACAAGATGAGCTGGAACGAAAGGCACAAGACCGAAGCCCCCAGTCGCCAGAAACCTCAAACGGCTCTTCTTTGGTCCGAGCATCTGCAGGCCTGCAGGAGGAGGATCTTCAGCTCGTGGGCAGCGTCACATCGAAGAAATACCATCGTCCGGACTGCCGCTATGCTCAGAAGATCAAGCCTGAGAACCTCATACGCTTTGAAGGCGTTGAGGATGCCAAGGCTCAGGGTTATCTTTCATGCAAGGTCTGCAGTCCCTAGAAATCGCCTATGAGAACGCAGGAGAGTCCTGGAGCCCTAGGTGGCTGAGCCGTGCTGGTCCGCTCAATCCTCTCCTCCTCATAGCCGAGGTTGGTGAGAGCGGCAATCTTGCTATGCAGCCCCTGGGATTCCAGGTACTGGCAGAGTGAACCCATGTCGGTTGCATCATCTGTGAGCAAGAAGACGATCTTTCCTCTGCGTAGCTCGAAAGCTATCGATTCTGGGTCCAGGCTCCTGCCGTGCGCAGTGATTGGAATCACAAGAAGCTCGCTGATCTTCAGGCGGGCGCAGGCCACCTGCAGGCTGGAGATGCCGGGAATCACCCTGCCCTTCAAGTACCCCAAGCCTGAGAGCATTGGATCGCCTGTACTCAATATCACTGCGTCCTCAGAGAGTTCGTGCAATTTTTTGTAGTCCTCGATGACTCTTACCATGCAATCTGGATTTATGTGCTCTTTGACCAGATCTATGGCCCTCTTTGATCCATAGATGGTTTTTGCCTGGGCCACAGCTTGTGCGGCCTGTGCTGTCAGCATCTGCGGGCCAGCGCCCACCCCTACTATGATCATAAAATTTCCTGCGTCATTCATTTAGTTCTGTTAATTCTTTTCCGTCACCAGTTTAATGCACATCTGTAAGGATGCTGCCATCTCTGTTGAGCAGGACGATTCTGGTCTTTGGCAGCTTCTTTTTGGCCAACTGCAGTGCTCTGGTGATGTTTTCATGTTGAGGCTCTCTTTCTACCATATCGGCCACAGTGCCGTATCCGGTCTCATCCAGGATCTGAGGCCAGGCCCACTTGAGGATTAGTGCAGGCAGTCCGCAGAGTATGCTCTCCTGCTCATCCGAAAGCTCGAGTCTGTCAAGCTGGCTTCCCATGAGCACAGCTTTGTGATCAGGAAACAGAACGCGGCTCATCTTCAGTCCTGTTCTTCCTGTGGTCACCACAACCTTCCTGGCGCCTTTGAGCTCAGAGGCACGATCCTGTGTGAAGTGGTCATTCCAGGGCTCAACAAATCCGGTCGAGCCCAGTATGGATATGCCGCCCATTATCCCCAGGCGAGGGTTGAGGGTCTTTTTGGCTAGATCAACTCCTTTTGGAACTGACAGCTCAACCGTTGCCCCAGTCTGATTCGTCTCCTGCAAGGCCTCGGTGATGGCGAGCATTATCTGCTTTCGAGCCGTTGGGCTTATGGCTGGCCTGCCAACCTCATCGCACAGCCCTCGTGCAGTGATTCTGCCCACGCCCGTTCCTGCTCTAAGTGTCGTTTCGTCTGCAGGACTTGCGAGAGCTGCAATTTCAAGGCCAGCTGTGACATCGAACTTGTGGTCGCCGCCGTCTTTGACTGCGATACAGAAGCCATCTCTGCCAAAAACGTGCATGGAGACGGAAATTCCAGCCGGGGTTGTGACCTCCAGCTCCTGCACAGGCCTCTTGAGTGAGAGGACAGCGCCCTTGCATGCTCCGGCTGCAGTGGTCCCCGTGGTCAGGCCGCGCCGACAGAGCAGTCCATTGGAGAGTATGACCCATTTGCCGCTCTTGATCAGCTCTTTTGCCTGGGGATTGGAGCATAAACTGATCCAGGAAGCAGGAATGACAAAACCTGTGATTGGATCTATGACCTGGTCAGCGGGCGGCTCGAGCATAGGCGTTTATGATCTCGTTTATGGCTGCGACGGCGATGGGCGTTCCGCCACGTGTGCCAACAACTGAAATTGATGGCACGTCTATCTTTCTCAGTCGTTCCTTGCTCTCGGCAGCATTGACGAAGCCCACGGGAACTCCAATGACCAATCTAGGAAAGATCTTTTTCTTCTCCATGAGGTCGCATAGCGTGAGCAGAGATGATGGAGCATTTCCTATCACTACTATGGAGCCGGAGAGCCTGTCTTGCAGAGCCGTCACTCCGGCTGAGGTGCGGGTTGCTCCGGTTTCTTTGGCGACTGCGTCTCCCTGGCCGATGATCGTCTCAATGGGGCATTCGTGCCCTTTTTTCAGTATTCCTGCCTGAACCATATTGATGTCAACGAAGATTGGCGCCTTATTCTTCAGGGCTTGCATCCCGGCCTCCTCCGGTTTGCCCTGAAATCTTATGATCTCGGCAACGCTTGGGTCTCCAGTAGCGATGACGCATCGTTGCTTGATTCTGTCCTCGAATGTCTCGTCTCCAATCATCTGGGAGATGAGCCGTCTGCTCTTTGTGCTGATCTCCAGAGCTTCTGGGGTGACAGCTCCAATATCTGTGTAATCTTCCATTATGCCTTTGATCATGGCCAGTCATCTCGAAACTTCTCTAGTAATTGTATTTGTTCTCGTATCCTCGTTTGGTGATAATCCTTCCATCTCTGATGTGGGAGTTAGCGGAGGCGACGAGAAGAGTGAATCGGAAACCAGATGGCTTGGCGGCCATCAGGTCCTCAGCGGACAGAATTGTGCAACTCTCCTCGTTTCGTGCTACATCCTGAGCCAGGACAACCGGTCTTGTTGGGTCGATCTCCTCAAGTAGAGGGACAATCTCCTGCCCGTTGACGTTGTAGACCACCACGGCAAAGCCTGCCTTGGCAAGGATAGAGAGGCTGGCGGGGTCATGGGCGGAAGAGAGGAGGGCGAAGTCGTTGACGAGTGGAGCGCCAGCTCGCGCGGCGACACTCGAAAATGCGCTCACGCCAGCGGAGACGTGAACAGGCAGTTGAGACTGCTCCATTATCCTCCAGCCGGATGAAAAGATGCTCGGGTCGCCTCCAGTTAGGATGCTTGCCCTTTTGCCTTTTTCGATATCCTGGGCGGCCTCTTTGTAGCGATCGTCCATCCTGTCAGCCCAGGGCCCATTGTGGCTGATCTTCTCGGCGGATGTGACACCATCAATCTGCAATAAGTATCTCTCGGCGCCAAATACCTTCTCTGATGCTCTGAGTGTGCTCTCAGCCTCCAGGGTCAAGTTCTCAGGATTGCCAGGGCCGATGCCTACCAGGTTTAACAATGACTCAAAAGAGGCTTTTCCTCTGAAGGCGCCCCTGCCGAGGATAATGAGCAGAGTGGTCATATTGATGCTGTCTCGGAGGCTCGGCTCTTCGATCAGCCTATCAGAGCTGGAAAAGAAGATCTCTTCGCCAGTCCTGCCTATGTCTTTGGCCACAAGAATCTCTCGCGATCCGCAGATTTCGAGGGCTCGAAGCATCTGCCAGTCTCGTTTCTTGCTCTTTGGATTGTAGATGGCGACAGGCATCTGCGTTTGCGCGGCCACAGACAATCGGGTCTCTATCTGGGTCCAGGGAGTGAGCAGATCGCTGAGGCTGATTGCAGCGACGCATTGGCGGAAGAAGAGTCCGGCCCGGCAGGATGCGGCTGTGAATGAGGTAACTGCAGGGATGATCTCGACCTTGGAAGGCTCAGGAGCCATCTCCAGGCCGAGGCCTGCCATGCCGTAGACGTTGGGGTCTCCGCTGCTCACGAGTGCTACGGACCCCTTCTCACTGAGGTCGAGCGCCATTCTGACCCTGTCGACCTCTTTTCCCATGCCGCTGGAGAAGACCTGTTTTCCGGGCAAAAGGTCGCCTATCAGCTCCAGATAGGGCTTATAGCCGACAACATAGTCTGCAGACAGGATGGTCCTCGTGGCAGCGAAGGTCCGCAGTCCAGGCGAGCCGGGGCCTATGCCGACGATGGAGAGCTTATTCTCCAATGGCAACTGTCACCCTCCCGTAAGCTTTCTTTGGAAAAATGAGCCTGTTTGCGAGAGCCAGCACAGCCGGCTCGGCCACGCCTGCCAGGCCAAGATCGCTAGCCCTGGAAGCTGTGACTGGGGACTGGGAGTTGAGGATCTCAGCTGAGAGGCAGATCATCTCTTTTCCTAGAGCCTTTGCAGCCTCACGCATTCCCCTCTCCTCTCTCTTCAGCCAGGCGGTGGCCAGGATGCCGATCTCTTCCCTGCTCCTGCCCACGTCCTTTAGCGCGAGGTCTACGGCCTGCAGCACCTCTCTTGCCTCGACGCCCTTTCTCGATCCTATGCCTACAACCAATCCTCTTGATTTCAAAACAGCCACATCCTCATCCACTAAAACGATCTTTGGACCCTTAAGCCTCAATACGGGCACATCCTCTTTTAGGAAGGCAAGGTTTACAGTTTTGGATGCCTCCCTGTTGAGGACGGCCGCTCCCAGTCGTTCTGCTACCTCTTCCAGACATGGTCTGCCGGATGAGTCGGTGGCAGTAGTGATTGCTGGATAGAGGCCGAGGCGAAGAGCCAGCAGCCGGGCCAGGTCATTGGCTCCGTGGTGCCCTCCGACCACTGGCACGGCGCAGGAGAGGGCTGAGTCGACGGCCACCAACGGTCGGTCGCTCCACTTGTCCTTGAGGTGGGGGCAGAGGCTTCGAACAACGATTCCGACAGCCATTACAGCTACTACCAGATCATATCTCTCCAAGACCGCCTCCATCTTCATTCTATCGTAGAGAACGATTTCAGGAGAATGGAAATCCTGCAAGGCAAAGACGATCTTTTCCGCCTTCTCTCTGTCTCTTGGAAAGACCAGGACTGCTACCGATCTCTGTATAGGTGAGACCTCCGAAATCCTGTTCTTTTCACAACTCCTCCCACGAGGATCAGGGCGCTCCTGTTCAGTCCGGCTGCTTCTACCTTCCCGGCTATGTCGGCTAAAGTGCCCTGCAGCACCATTTCATCCGGCCATGAGGCATGGTAGACCACGGCCACCGGGGTGTCGCTTGGGCGGTCCAGGTTCTCGACGATCTCTTCGATCTTGTCGATGCCCAGGAATATGGCCAGAGTGGTATTATGTCGGCTCAAGGCTGCCAGCTCGTCTTTCTCCAGAGTGGTGCCTGCAGGTCTTGTCACAATCAATGACTCCGAGACGCCTTTTAGTGTGAGCTGGGTCTTCAATGCGGCAGCAGAGGCGAAGAGCGAAGAGACTCCGGGCACAATCTCTACCTCTACTCCAGCCTCCTCCAGGGGCTTCATCTGCTCGAGAATGGCGCCATAGAGCGATGGGTCGCCGCTGTGAAGCCGCACCACTTTTTTGCCGGCCTGCAAGGCTTCTAGCATCCGGGCGGTTGTGGCCTCTAAAGAGGCGCCATTGCTGTCCATCGTCTCTGCCTTCAGTCCCTCAATCAGGGCGGCGTTGACCAGAGAGCCGGCATAAACAACGAGGTCAGCCTCCATGAGCAGTTTCTTGCCCTTGACTGTGATGAGGTCCGGGTCCCCTGGTCCGGCGCCGACAAAGTACAGCTTCATCTGCGCCTCCTGGCCAGGAGAACTGAGAAGTAGTCGCTTTTTTCAGGCATCTCGCCTTGGATAATCCTCTCCTGGGGAGTGCAGAGCATAGTTCCTAAAACGAATTCATGAAATCCTCGAATGGAAAGCTCTTCTGCCAGCTTTCTGGGTCGTGTGGCCTTCAGTCTGACGATCGTTTCTACGGGCGAGCCGTCTGAGACCTCAAAGGATCTGTCCAGAGGCAGAGAGAGGCGGGATGCTGCACATGGCACGACGCCAACTCCGGGAATGGTTTTTATCTCAATATTGGGATGGTTTTGGCGGATGACTCTCTCCAGGTGGCTGAAGGTTGAGAAGGTGTTGACGTCTCCAATGCAGGCAAATCCGGCAAGCTCTTCTCCTGACGCTGAGGCGACAATCTCCGCGTTCTGCTTCCAGATCCTCTCCAGATCCTCTTTGTTCTCGATCATGGGAAACTGCAGGGTCTCAGGAGTGCAGTAGGGCCGGGCTAGCTCCGACGCCATCTCTCCCGGCACAAAAACCTTTTTGCAGCTCTTCAGAGCAGCTATCGCCTTAATCGTCAACAGATCCGGGTCGCCCGGTCCCAAGCTGATGCCTATTAACATTTTCCTATCACCATGAAGATGGGGTTAACTGGTCTCAGGGCTATGTCTCCCCCAAGGGCGTAGCCCCTTTCTATATGAATCTGGATGATCTCCTGGAAGATCCCTGCCTCTTTCATCATATCCGCCACGCGGGCAGCGATGCCCAGGCGCGCCAGATCGACTACAATTATGCAGCCGTGGGCAGCTTTTTTCAGGAGCAGAGGCCAGAAGTCCTCGATGCCGCGCGTGCCGCCTATGAAGCATCTGTCCGCGTCCGGCAGCTTGGGCAGGATCTCGGAGGCCTCGCCCAGGAAGAATTGTCCTGCCGGGACCCTCGTCCTGGACATCTGCACTGCCTCTTCTCGTCGATCGATGCCAAAGACTCTGTCTGTGTAGCGGGAAGCCGCCAGGGAAACGGCTCCTGATCCGCAACCGATGTCAAAGAAGACCTGACCTGGCAATATGTTCAGCTTTCCCATGGCAATGTAGATGTTCTCTTCTTGCGTTGCCGTGCCTGGAAGCTTCATGATTCTGCGAATAATCGGGCTGGGATAAAAGGTTAATCCAAATAGACTTTGTTAGAGTAAAATAAAGTTAATCACTGATTTGGCTGATCACAGAGATGTCTCCTGGTCGTCCTCCCAATCATCGCCGTCTCCTGCCAGGTCATAGTATCCTGAGATGCGCACGATGTCCAGCCTGGAGATCTGGTAGCTGCTGCCTTCTCTCTCCAGAGGCGGGTTGATCTCGATATCCTGCAGGCTCAATCCCGGCTTTCCATCTGCAAAGCACCTGTAGACCTGCCCCCAGGAGACGAGATGAGCCGTTCGCGCCTTTCCGGCACCGTGGCGCAGCTCCACAGCCAAAATACCCTGTCTGCCAGAGCGAGTGATGAACTCTGTCTCGCGTGCCATTTGATGCCCTGTCGCTGCAAGGCTGAAGTGCTGCTTGAAATATAGCGACCGTGTCTTCCTGGCATCCAGGCTCTTGCATTCTATGGCGAGGTAGTACTCCGGGATCTTTGAGTCCACCAGTATGTCCATAAATTGGGTGGAAAAGCGTGACTGCTTGAGCCGGTAGGCTATGGCAGCGATGCCATCCTTCTCGAAGAAC
>CAZFFD010000023.1:0-33413 GCA_964518035.1 uncultured Methanotrichaceae archaeon
TTATTAAACTCCGACCCCTATAAAGGTTTCCGAAATGACCGAGAAGCAATGCGAGATTTGCGGCGCTGAGATCTCAGGAGCACCCCAGAGGATTGTGATCGACGGCTCAGCGCTGGAAGTATGCAAGAGCTGTATGCGCTTCGGAAAACCAGAAGACAAATGGTCTCCGGTTCCCAAGAAGATGGTCCCAGTGGAGAGGGCGTTTACCGTAAAACGGCCTAAACCGCGCGACCATTTTAAAGATTTAGTGGAGTTGGTCCCGGATTTCGGGCGCAAGATCCGTGAGGCCAGAGAGGGCATGGGTCTATCTGTTGAGGATCTGGCAGCCAGGATCAAAGAGAAAGCAACGCTCTTAAAGAAGATTGAGCGGGAAGAGATCTCTCCAGAGGATGAGGTCCGAAAAAAGCTCGAGAGGGAGATGAAGATCAAGCTCACCGACCAGGCGAGCGAGACTCGCGTCAAGTCGGCAATGTCAGGCCGCGGATTGACCTTAGGGGACATAGCCAGCATCAAACGGAAAAATGAGAAATGATCGCCAGTGCTGCTCGATATGTTATCGGTGGTGGCGTGATCGTATATCCCACCGAGACGGTTTACGGCCTGGGTGCCAATGCTCTGGATGAGCAAGCGGTTATGAGGATCTTTCAGATCAAAAAAAGGCCTCTCTCCAATCCGATCTTTTTGGCTGTCTCCAATTTCGATATGCTCAGAAATGTCGCCGAGGTCAGCCGTGCTGATCTGGACCTTTTGGAGCAGATCATGCCGGGGCCAGTCTCAGTTCTAGTCCAAAAGAAGGGCGTAGTCCCGGATATACTCACTGCAGGCTCTCCAATAGTCGGCATCAGATATCCGGATCATGAGACCGCTTTAAGGATCATCGATCTGGCCGGACCTATCACCTCCACCAGCGCCAACCGCACCGGATCGCCTGCGCCTACAAGCGTTGCCGCCGTATCTCCGGAGATTGCCAATCGAGTTGATGCGGTAGTGGACGGCGGAAAGTGCGCATATGGTCAGCCCTCAACCCTTCTGGATCTGGAGAAACGGGTGATTGTGAGGCCAGGCGCGGGTCTTGATAAAGTGATGAAGGCGATATCGTGAAGGCCAGAATCAGGGACTTCTTAGAGACAAAAGATGGCTGGCTATTCGCCGTCGCCGATTACAATCACCCTAATGGCCTTCGCTGTATGCTGCGTTATGTTCCCGACGAATCCGGAGAACGGCAGGTTAACGGAAAGCGCTACAAAAAGATGGATTTCGAGCCCGCCTTTCAGTTCCTCAGACAGGAGCGGCCTCTTTGGGTCTCAGATTTGCATGTGGTCCCGACGACCGAAGTGTCGAGGGTATTTTCGCCATCAGATGCCCTCCTCTCAGTTGCAAAGCGGGATTATCGGGTGGGGACCATTGTCAAGACCCTGGTCGAGGGCGGTGTGGGCTGGGAGCAGATGGGAATCACCGGCTCAATGCTTGTCGGACTGCAGGGCAATAGCTCGGACATTGATTTCGTTGTCTACGGTCCCACCTGGTGGAAGGCTAGGGACCTCATAGCTAGGGCGAAGGCAGATGGCAAAATCGGGGACCTTGACGAGGCTACCTGGAGGAAGATTTACTCCAAGAGAAAGCCGGAGATCAGCTTCGAGGAGTTCATGCTCCATGAGTTGCGTAAAGGCAATCGGGGCCTCATCGATGGCACCTACTTTGATCTTCTCTTCACCCGTGAGTGGAACCAGATAGAACTTCAGCCATCCGGCAGGCCTGCAGGAGCTGGTTGCATTGAGGCCAATGTGACAAATGCCGACTTTGCCTTCGACAGCCCGGCCATATTCAAGCTGGACCACCCGGAGGTAAAAGAGATATTCTGCTATTCTCATACATATGCAGGCCAGGCCTTGCCGGGGGAACGAGTAGAGGCAAAAGGGGTGCTGGAGGAGACAGATAACGGCCTTCGCCTTGTGGTGGGAACCACTCGTGAGGCCCGCGGAGAATGGATCAGATCGCTCACTTTGCTGGAAAACTAATTATAAAAATTTATTGATAAAGAGGTCCTTTGCATGTTACAAGTTCGTCCTTTTGATATCGAGATAGGTCAGCACAAAGTCATGCTCAATGTGGTGGATGCTAGAGAGCGTGGTCTTAACGCAGGCGACCGGGTGAGAGTGAGGGCTAAAGGTGCTGCAACCACGGCTATCCTCGACACCACCCTGGAGATGGTTAAGGTTGGTGAGATCGGCATATTCACCGAGGCTATGAGGGAGCTTAATAGTCCTACAAGTGTGGATGTACTGCATGCTCCAAAGCCTGCCTCACTTTGCTATATCAAGAGCATGATGGACAAGCAGAAGCTGACTGAGGATCAGATCAGAACCATCGTGCAGGATATAGTAGATAATAACCTCAGCGAGATCGAGCTGGCAGCTTACGTCACAGCTTCCTACATCCACAATATGGACAGCCAGGAGGTGGAATGGCTCACCAGGGCCATGATCGATACCGGCGAGCGGATTCATTTTGATACCCATCCCGTGATGGACAAGCACAGCATCGGCGGCGTCCCAGGCAACAAGGTCTCGCTGTTGATTGTGCCCATAGTTGCGGCAGCCGGACTTCTCATACCCAAGACCAGCTCTCGCGCCATCACCGGTGCGGGAGGGACGGCGGATCTGATGGAGATCCTGGCGCCGGTAGAGTTCTCTGCAGATGAGATCAAGGAGATGACTGAGAAGGTTGGCGGGGTCATAGTCTGGGGCGGAGCTACTAACATCGCCCCCGCTGATGACAAGCTGATCAAGGCTGAGTATGCTCTGTCCATCGATCCCTACAGCCAGATGCTCGCATCCATCATGGCCAAGAAGGGAGCAGTCGGAGCTGACGCGGTTGTTGTGGACATGCCGGTGGGACCGGGCACCAAGCTCGCCACTCCTGAAGACGGTCGAACCCTGGCCAAGGACCTCATCGACCTGGGAGAGCGTCTGGGAATCCGAATGGAGTGTGCCATGACCTTCGGCGGATCTCCTGTAGGCCGCACCATAGGTCCGGCTCTCGAGGTACGCGAGGCGCTCACTGTTCTGGAAAACAAGGGCGGCCCAAATAGCCTCACTGAGAAGAGCCTCTCGTTAGCGGGCATACTTCTGGAGATGGGCGGAGTAGCCGCACGAGGAGACGGCTACAAAGCTGCAGAGGATATCCTCACAAGCGGAAAGGCCCTGGCCAAGCTCAAGGAGATCATCGAGATTCAGGGTGGCGATCCAAAGATCAAGAGCGAGGACATCGTTACCGGCGAGAACTGCGCGGATATTTTGGCTCCTGCGGGTGGCTACGTCGTTGCCTTCTTCAATAAGCGATTGGTGGAGCTGGCTCGCATAGCCGGTGCTCCCGCTGACAAGAAAGCAGGTGTCACCATCCACAAGAAGATGGGTGAGATCGTAAAGAAGGGCGAGCCGCTCATCACCATCTGTTCGAGCTCCGACTGGGAGCTTGAGGCTGCGGTCAAAGATGCCAAAAGACAGATGCCAATCGTAGTCGAGGGAATGCTCCTGGAGAGATATCCCCGGATCACTGAGCTGTAGAGGCAGAAAAAATGCAGGTCGCTATCATCTATCATGAGGATTTTGGGAAGAAGGGATTTAGTGTTCTCAAGGAGCGCATCCAGCCCTCCTTTGAGAAGCTCATGGAGTCTGGGCTTGTGGACGGAGAAGATGTGCAGGTCTTCAGGGCCAAGCCAGCGCCAATAGAGCTTGTGGAAGAGTGCCACACCGCCTCACATATGCTGAACATGAAAAACGATCCATACCGGGAAGTGGCCATGCTCTCAGTCGGCAGCGTGATGATGGCAGCTGAGATGGTGGCGACCGGACAGGCAAAAAGGGCCTTCGCCTACACCGGGACTGCTGGCCACCACGCCTCACGAGGCAGTTGCTGGGGCTTCTGTTATTTCAATGACGTGGCCATCACCATCAGGCGTCTCCGTCAGATGGGGCTGGAGCGTTTTCTCATAGTGGACGTCGATCCTCACTTCGGTGACGGCACCCGCGACTTCTTTAAAGATGATGCCGATGTGTTTCATATCAACCTGCACAGTGGCAGCGATGAGGTGCTCGATACTGAAAAGAACAACTACGACTTCGGGATTACCTTTGGAGCCAAGAATGAGCGATTCCTCACTGCACTTAAAAGCGCTCTTGATCTGGCGAGGGATTTCGACTTCCAGATGGCTTTTCTCATCTTCGGGCACGACTCTCACCAGGACGACTACGGTGGATTTGATCTTACCTTTGAGGCTTACCCCAGGATGGCTCAAATGATACTGGATGCTGTCGGCGACAGGGGAATCGTCGTGGTGCTCAGCGGCGGATCATGCGTTCATGTAGCCGAGCGGGTTATTCCCGATGTGATCTCCGTTCTGGCAGGCAGGTGGCCGGCATGAGGATGACCTCCAACTGTTACCCTTGCATCCTGGACCGGGCCAAGTTCGAGTGCGATCTGGTATTCGCCAAAGAAGAAGAGAAGAAAAAGGCTGTGGAAGAGCTGCTGGACTACATGGCCTGTCACAAGGGCGGAGTGCCGGCGCTGGTTGGCACACAGAGAGAACGCATAATCAAGAGGCGCAGCAGTAACCCTGATCCATATCAGAGCCTGAAAGATGAGAGCAATCGCGTGGCTGCAAACCTTCTGCCGCTGGCCCAGGAGTTCTATGAGAGGGCAGAGGACAGGATAGAGGCCCTGGTCAGGATCGCTGCTGCAGCCAACTCAATGGAGTTCGGGGTCAAAGGCCACGACTTCGATAATTCGACATTTGCCGGAGTTTTTTCGAGCACTCTTTGCGAAGAGCTCTATGGCGACATGGCCGAGATCAAAAGACGCCTGGAAGGCTTCAGCAATATTTTCTATCTCACAGATAATTCCGGTGAGGTTGTATTCGATCTGTTCGTGATCGCCAGGCTTGAGGAGATGGGAAAGCGAGTGGTGATAGGGTCGAAGTCTGAACCGGTGTTAAATGACGTCACAGTCTCGGAACTGAAGAGCATGACCAAGACTGAGGTTGTAGCCACAGGTGACGTGGTAGGAACTGCTTTGGAGAGCCTGGAGCCACAGGCTTCTTCCTTTTTATTTGACCCAGGCTGGCTGATTCTCTCCAAGGGCATGGGAAACTTCGAGACGATCACAGAGTTTGAAGATAGGCTCGCTGGTCGACTCATTTACATCATGAGGGCCAAGTGCGAGGCAGTAGCCGCTGAGGTTGGCGTGCCCAAAGGAACTCTTGTGGCCAAGCCGGTTTAGGGCTCATCTTGCTGAATCATATGTAGTTCATGTCTACTTCCTGGTCGTCCAGCTCTTCCGGTTCCTCGATGGCTGGCTCCAGGAGGGAGAGGTCTATATCCAGGTCGAGAAGCCCTTTTACGGCAGCCAGCAATCTAGTCGCCGCCCGAACATCCACTGTATCAGATCCGGATGTGGTGGCAAGCAGACAGAAGCCGCGCAGACCATAGCTTGGCGCGAGCCCCGCCAGGAGGCCGTTCATTCCTCCTATGGCACCACTCCGCAGAAGTGGAATCTTGCAATCGTTCAGGGCTTTTGCAGATTCTGGGTCAGTCGCAGTACCGAGAATCGTCTCGCCGTTTTCTCCCACGTATGCCGCGAGGGTGATCACATCGGTTACTCCCTCTTCTTTAAGGGTCTGCAAAATATCGTTCGCCAGTTCATGCATTCCCACAACATCGAGCGGCTGGGCATCGCCTGACAAAATGAGAATGTTCTCTTTTTCCTGTGGCCGCATCAGTTCCCCATGCATGAGATCCGTCAATCCTTCCAATACCATGACCTGAGGCGGAAAGCTATGTGAAAAGAAGGGTTTTATGGTGCTGCATTTCAGAGCAGTAGCCAGGAAATCGGTAGCTACTTTACCCACGCTTCCGATTCCTGGCAGACCGCAAATGCAGATGAAACTGGACTCAAACATCGTTTCAAGGGTTGGCGTGCAGCTATAACATTCTTTCGCCAACCTCAGTGATGCTTTGAATCTGTATTCTCTATTTGCTGCCGATGGCTTCTATCATCCAGTTGAAGGCAATGGTCTCATTGGTCTCTTCAAGTCCAAATTGCGCCGGCTGAAGATTGCCGCTTTGGAACAGGAAGGAATTGCCCGGCTCATCTACATCCACCTTGCCGATGGGCGCAGCAGCGCGATCGTAGTAGACTACATAGAAGTCTCCTGTTACCTTTGTATCAGGTATCTCTATCTCGGCGAATATCGGTTCGGTGGACAGGAAATACATGTTCTGTGTATCGGCGAACTTGTAGAGAAGCTTGAGATCTTTGTCTCTGATCTCGATCATGATATTTCTGTCAGGCATATAAGTCTCATTTGTCTCATTGAATTCGCTAAAAGCTAAAATCCGGACCTTTTGTAGCTTCCAGCCTGGAACAGGTGCCGTGAACTTCACTGCTTCACCCAGATCCAGAATGCCAAATGCTGCCACTGCAGAGAATAGTGAATAGTTCATCTCAGAATAATTCTTTGTGCTATCTCCCGTCAGTACGGTTAAATCGGATTCTGCAGCCCATACCACACTACTGATAGCGAATAGTGCTGCACAACACAGGCAGACACTCAATAGCATTTTATTCATATGATCACCTATGATCTACCAGACGATAATAATGCATATAAAGATTTTGATGAATAAATTAATAATTGATGATGGATGTGACCGCAGGAGTCATTCCAGGCGGCCTCTCTCATCCATCTTATTAATGCTAGTTTCCGTTAACTGCCATGATCCAGTTTACTGGAGTCACCAAATTTTCTCCGGTTGGCAGCGTCGAATTTATCAGACTATTTCCGTCCTCCACATAGATAAAGGAGGTCTTGCTGGTCTCATTGATTGGTTCCGCGGCAACGACTACAGCTCCTCGATCGAAGAAGCATACATAGAACTCGCCGCTGACGGGTACCTGTGGTATGTCGATGGTTAGCGGATACATTAAGGTTGCATTATGTGCGTAATTGGAGTAGGGGAGCTGAGAATCCGCAAATTTGTAGAGCAACTTGAGGTCCTTGTCTCTGATCTCCAGGCCGATTATCCGCTCCATCGGAACTGATTCGTTTGTTCCGTTAAATCCGTCCCATGCATAGAGCTGCACGGCATTTATCTTCCAATTGGGTTTTGGTGCATTGAACTTAACGGCCTCTGCAAAGAAAAATGCAGGAGCGCCAATGAATGAGACCAGGTCAACAGGGAAAATATCCTTATCGGTAAGGTTTCCTTCGTATGAGTACAGGATCTGATCATTCGAAGATTTTTCGTCAGCGGCAGAAGACATGCCTGCTAACAATAGTGCCAGTAAACAGGATATGATAATCTGTAAAAGCATCTTATTCAATTGATCACCTTCTGTGGTCAGGATGAATTTGGGCCATATAAAGATTCTGATGAATAGAATTGCCTTAGCATCTCATCCAAAAAGAAAAAAATTCTGCTTGAATTAGATACATTATTGAATACAGGGCATAATTTTACCGGAGAAGAGGATAATCGCCCTGAGCATGTCCAAATGCCCGATCGATTTCCTCTCATGCCGGAGTACTGCAGCTCCTACTCACCTGCAGCTCTGATTACCCAGTTTACCTGGGTTGCCTCGGCGCCTTCAATTCTGAATTCTGCCGGAATCAGCTCGCCATTCAGGCTATTGAATATATAGGAATTTCCAGTTGCGTTCTCCAGTTCCACGCCAATCCTCATGGCACTTCGGTCATAGAAGATGATATAAAACTCATCAGTCACAGGAATTGCAGGAATATCGATCCCACGTATCCCCGGTGCCGAGAGCGTGAAGTATGCATTTTGAGTATCCGCAAGTCTATAAAGCAGGTTTAGGTCCTGATCTCTTATCTCAATGAGGAAATTGCTGGGGGAGGGAACTGTCATACTTGTTTCGTTATAGCCGTTCCAGCCCAATACTCTTATCTGCTTTAGTTTCCAGCCTGCCTTTGGTGCGGCGAATTTTACTGCTTCGCCGACGTCAAATGAATTGATGCCCCAATCTTGACCAGAGGAATACATGGTCAAATTCATGTTGGAAATATTGGTTCCGCTGTCCTGAAAGAGCACAGTCATACTTGAGCCGGCACTCTCTTCACTACCTTGGGCCACGGCATCGCCAGCTAAAGCCAAAAAACAGAAAGCTGAAATCAATAAAATCATCATCTTCATTCTGTCACCTGAATATGGGAATTAAATTCGATCTTTATATAGATGGTGCCAGATTGTCGGCACCGATATCATTATGATGATTAATGCAAAAAAGTTAGTAACTATTCAGCCAGCCAGTCAAAGCTTCATTTTTCTGCCCAAATATCATGGACCATAATGCTTGCTAATTTTCCAAAAAATTTAAATATTAATTATTCGCGTCAGCACCTTAGAGAGGAGCCATCCTGGGAAGGATATCCGGATTAATGCCTTTTGCGAGCTGAGTGACATCCTTGAATCTGTTTGTGCTGTCCGCGATTGCAGCAGACGTTTCCGATGTGGTGTCTGATGCAACGGCAGAGGCGGTCTCGTTCTTCTGATCGACAGTCGTCTGGTCAGCAGCAGCCTGCTCGCCCTTATCCGACGAAACAGGTGCGATGAGTACCGCAACAGGAGTATAGCCAGATGTATCCGGGTTGATTAAAATAGCCGAGAACTCGCCTCTGCTGGCTTTGCCATTGCTGTCCGATCTTACGAAAAACCCAGACATGTTCTCACCGACGAGGTTTGCTCGGATGCTGATGGAGGTCAGTGCATCGCCATCCACTGCTCCCAGGGAGATAAAGACCAGATCCTGGTCGATGAAGCCGGAAAGTGCCGCATTCCAGGGGGTCTCGCCCTCGTATTTGGCCAGGCCGAAGAGCGATTGAGTTGACCGGTTCACGGACAGGATGACCTCCTTCTCGCCGAGAGTGGCCTTCCAGATGCCCCGAACTCCGTCAGACGCCGAAGTGGTGTCCCCAGGAGCCACCGCAGCATTTTGTGTATCATTTGCAGAATTATCCTGTGCTGCTGCATTAGACATAAATGCAGAAAAGACCAAAAGAAGAATTGCCATTAGACGGAAATTTCCAATCATCAAACCCCACACCTCAATGACTTCAGTTATCAGTTGTCTATAGAGACTCCATCATATTAATATTGCGAGGGCTCTAGGATAAGAGAAAAAGCAGGGCTAAACATCATCTGCCAGGTCTCCGCAAGCTAAATATACGAATCGAACTTATTAAACAAGTGATGGATCCACTTCAAGCTCAGGTTGGCGGAGAGTCCGCAAGCGCATTGATTAATAATATTTGGTTTTTAATATTCATATTTATCTTTCTCGTTCCCATGGTGCAGAGATATTACCTGCAGATGGCGAGAAAGAGCGTATTGGCGAAGCTTGGCAAATCTCGCAGCACCCAGGTCATAACCCTCATCCATCGCCAGGAAACGATAAGCTTTCTGGGCATTCCTCTGGCCCGCTACATCGACATAGACGACAGCGAGAGGGTTTTGAGGGCCATCCGATCCGCTCAAAAGAATGTTCCCATAGACATCATACTGCATACTCCAGGAGGCCTTGCTCTGGCAGCCACACAGATCGCCATGGCCCTCAAGTCCCATCCAGCCAAAAAAACGGTTATAGTGCCCCATTATGCAATGAGCGGCGGAACGCTCATCGCCCTTGCCGCAGACAAGATTATCATGGACCCGCACGCTGCCCTGGGACCGGTCGATCCGCAGCTTGGTGATGCCCAGGGAAGCTACCCGGCAACCTCGCTCCTGGAGGTCGCGAAAAAGAAGAAGATAGATGAGATGGATGACAAGACACTCATCTATGCAGAAGAGGCGAAGAAAGCCATGAACCAGATGAAAGGGCTCATCAAAGACATCCTCGACGGAAAATGCAGTGAAGACAAGCAAGATGATATCATTGAAGAGTTCGTTTCAGGCAAATATACCCATGACCGTCCCTTCATGGCCGAGCAGGCACGATCATTGCTTGGCGATTGCGTAGAAACCGATGTCCCGGAAGAGGTCTATTCCCTGATGGATCTTTACCGCATGGAAGCCGGAAGGAGCCGGCCAGGCGTTGAGTATGTGCCGCTCATGAAGCGTTAGGATTGTCGGGGCGCAGGGGCAGAGGATCCCTGCATTTTCAAAGGCGGGATGAATCTTGCCCCGCCCAGATTACTTTCACTCTTGCTTGGTTTGCTGCCAGCAGTTGAAAAGACTCAAGCAGCGCGCACAAAACCACAAAAACAATTGGCATGGGATCACATGCCATCGGTTGGAAGGCCGTAGATGCCTACGAATTCATTCGTGGGAGTGGTCACGTGCTGGTGTCTCCCGTATATCCCAGCTTCTTCGCCTTTTCAAAGGCGTAACTTGCCTCTGTGCTGCGGTCGGACAGCTTGAGGGCTTTGGCTTTGTTGACCCAGGCCTCCATGCAGTCTGGATCTATCTGGATGGCCCGATCAAAGCTCTTCAGGGCTTCAGTCGTGTCCTCGTATCCGAGAACCTGGGCTATCCCACGGTTGTTCCAGGGCTCCAGGTAATTGGGATCGATCTCAATTGCTTTATCATAGGCTGCTATCGCATCGCTGAACTGCTCTTTCTTGACCAAAGACAGGCCCAGCCTATTCCAGCACTCTGTACAATTGGGATGCTTATCTACCGTCATTTTGAGAACGGCTATAGCCTCAGTGTAGTTGCCCATCTCCTGAAAGGCTAAGGCTTTGTTGTACCAGTAACCCATCTCTTCGGAGTCAAGCTCTATTGCCTTATCAAATAGCCTTATGGATGAATTGTATTCTTTTACCATCGCATAGGATAATGCCTGGCCGTTGTACGCTTCAGCATTTGAGGGATTCATCTCGATGCTCTTGTTGTAGGCCGCAATTGAGTCGTAATATCTGCCGGCCAGTCGCAAAGCGAGAGCATCGTTATTCCAGTCGCCGACCTGCATCGGACCAATCTCTGCGGCCCTTGAGAATGCATCGCTGGACTCAAAATATCTACCCAGACCGAGAAGAGCCTCCCCCTTCCCGATCCATGCAGGAGCATTTATTGGATTCAGATCGAGAGCTCTGTCATAAGCATCCGAGGCCTCGCTGTAATTTCCGATGCCGTAAAACGCCAGGCCGAGGTTGAACCAGGCATCTTCGTTATCCTCGTCAAGCTCCACAGTCCTCTTTAGCGCTTCAATGGACTCATTTGCTCTTCCCATATCGGAAAGCAGCAGCGCTCTATTGTACCAGGCAAGGGAAAACTCGTCGTCTTCCGAAATGGCCTTGTCCATGGCTGACAGCGATTCATTATACCGTCCGAGATAAGCCAGAGCCAGCCCTTTGCTGTACCAGGATATTGCGCCTTTAGGGTCCAGCCTGATGGCCTCGTCAAAGGATGCAATCGACTCATTGTATTCACCCAGGTTGGCGAGAGCAATCCCTTTGCCAAACCAAGACTCTGCCCGATCTGGGTCCAGCCGGATGGACTCATTGTAAGAAGAATGAGCTTCCGGGTATCTTCCCAGGCTGCTGTAAACCTGACCCAGCTTCATCCAGACTGAGGCATTGGTGCCATCCAACTGGATCGATTTGTTATAGCAATCCAGGGCAATATCAAAGGATTCCTTCTGCAGGAATTCGTCGCCTTTCTCCTGCCAATACTCTGCAGTATACTCTTTTGCGATCGAATTGACTAGACCCGATACCAGGACTAACAAAATAATGATGTGTCTGGCTTTGATATGCATCCCTCGATGGTTCCTTTCTGATCTTAAAAGGATAATGATTAAAGCTCTTTTCCCAGAGACGTTGTCGTCAGCTTGACATGCTTTACGCCCTTCAGTGTCATCATCCTCTCCGCCGCTTTTCTGACATCCTGACCATCTCCATTCAGCACCACGACCATCAGACAAATGTCTCTATCAAGATGAACATGAAGGCTGGACTGGATTATGCTCCCGAACTCATGCTGGATATGGGTGAGGCTATCTTCAAGTCCCCTCTGAGAATGATCATACACAATTGTGATCACGCCCACCCTTTTTCCATCTACATCGCTCATCCATTCATAGTTGACGATATAGCTTCTAATCGCATCCCGGATCCCTTCTGAGCGGGACGAATAACCGCGATTCAGAATGATCTCATCGAACCTGTTAAGAAGGTTCTCTGGCAATGATACGCCAATCCTCATCAGATCTTGGTCCATATATTATCGCATGCTTTAATAAATGTTACTTAGTAATAAGACTATTGGATGCTTCTATGGAAATGCAGCATCCGGATATGAACATAAGCCATTAAAACGAGAATCGATGACCTGCTTCTAAAATTTAAGTATCACCTCCAAGAATAATCTGCACCTCCTATAACTCATTATGATTTCAGTAATTTGGGCACAAATTTCTTATAATAAATATGGATAATGGTAGCAAAAAGGTTGGAGATTTATGAAACGCGCTTTTCATATGTTCGCATCTGCGCTGCTCCTTTCCATCCTGGTATCATGCATAGTGGTCCAGGGAGGAGAAGATGCAGGCACTGCGGTTTTAAAGATCGGCACGCCAAACGTGGTCAAGTCTGCGAGCATACTCGGAGACAGCAACATGGGTGTATTTACTCATCTCTCAAATCCCACTCTTACTAAGATGGCAGCAAACGGATCGATAGCCGGCTTGACTGCCAAGAGCTATGATGTCTCAGAGGACGGAAAGACCTGGACGTTTTACATCAACGACGACCTCTACTGGAGCGATGGAGAGAAGTTCACGCCTGAAGACGTGAAATTCACCTTCGACTATCTGGCTGAGAACTATCCGGCTGCTGGCTGGATCAAGAACACTGTGGACAGTATCTCAGTCGAGGACGATGCAGTCGTCTTCAATCTGAATAAACCATATTCCCGCCTGAACCTGGAGTTTGCCACCTATCCAATCCTGCCCAAGCACATCTGGGAGACTGTGGACAAGCCCATGGAGTACACCAATGAGGGAGAGATCGTGGGGTTCGGTCCATTCGTCATCTCCAAAACGGATCTCTCTTCAGGTGTGATCTATTTCGAGAAGAATCCATACTGGAAAGGCGCCGCACCAAAATTCGGCTTCCTGGAGATCCACACCTTCGCCAATGCGGATGTCCTGGCCCTTGCCCTTGAGAAGGGAGAGGTTGATGCCTACTACAAGTATGCAGGGACATATCCCTATGAGAGCATGCAAAATCTAAAAGATACCGGGGACTTCGATTTCGTCGAGACTGACAACATCGGGCTCGTATTCCTGGCGATGAACCTGCAAAAGGAGCCGATGTCCGATAAGAGCTTCAGAGAGGCGGTCTCCTATGCCATAAATTATAACGAGATTCTCGATATCGATGCTCTGGGATACGGCCAGACTCCCAACGCAGGATTTGTGCCCCCAAGTATGAACAACTTCAAGGAGACATCCAAACTTGAGTACAACATCGACGAGGCCAAGAGCATCCTGAAGAGAGCAGGATACAACGACACCAATGGCAATGGCATCATCGAAGACAAAGACGGCAAGGACATCAAACTGACATTTCTCACACGAAGCGCCTACCAGCGAACCACTGAGTTGATGGCGGAATACCTGAAGGCTCTGGGGATAGACAGCGAGCTGAAGACAGTGGATTCGAGCACCTGGATCAAAGAGAAAGACGCTGGCGAATACGATCTGACGGTAACCAGATCAACGCCCTGGGGAATGCTCATGCACGCCAGCTGGGGAACAGGTTACTTCGACTCCCGCCGCACAGGCGAAGGCGTATTCCATGTGCTTGACGACCCAGTCTTCCTCAATCTCTGCGACGACATCCTCAAGGCTACAAACGAGGATCAGCTACAGGATTATGCCTATCAGCTTCAGGACTACTATGCAGAAAACCTGCCGGCAGTAGCTCTGTACTGGAACCTGGTGGAGACGCCCTACAACCGGGCCTGGAATGGCTGGTACTCAGATCCGCTCTACGGAATATTTAACGTAGACAATTTCCTCTCTGTGGAGAAGAGCCAATGAGCCAGTGGACGGATCAATGGAGAGATTTCATAAGGAAAACAAGCTACAAGAATAGCCTAGCAGAAAAAAAGATGTCCAACGACCAGTTCTGGAGGAGTTACGGGATTTATGACCAGGCCCTTATGCATTCGGGCTACCCAGGAGAGGCCCTGGCCAAAATCTTTTCATTTATAGCCCCAAAGACTACGTTGTTGGATATAGGAGCGGGGACTGGCGCTTTTGCCATTCCTCTCTCAAAGATCACATCCAAAACCATAGCCATCGATCCATCCCAATACCAATTGCAGATATTGCTTGAGAAAGCCGAAAAGCAGGGTTTGACAAACATAACCACCATCGAAAAGGAATGGAAAGATGTGGAGCCAAAAGATATCGGGATCGATGTCGATTACTCGCTGGCTGCCTACAGTCTCTTCGATGAGGATATCGAGGAATTCCTGTCCAAGATGATAGACATCACCCAAAAGGGGATATTCATCGTCTTCCGGGCGAATGGGAGCGACACCCTGAACGAATTTGCCTTCGGCCCTAGGCCCTATGCTGACCACATCTGCCTTGTAGAAATCCTGAAAGATATGGGCCACCGGTTTGATGAGATGCTATTTACAAGGAATTATTCTATGCCTATCGACCTGGTATTTCAGCAGTACCGCTTCTGCAGCAAAAGCAAAGAGGAACTGCTCGGCCACCTGAGACGAGAAGGCAGACTGCTGGATAGAGACGACGGCAGATGGGCGAGATTCCAGGCGACTGATGCCCTGCTCTACATGATTCGCTAAAATGGTGTTTTTCAGATGTCTCTTACGGCTAAAAGAGCCAGCAGGTACTTGGTCGCTTTATTCATCATCATATCCATGAACTTCATAATCCCCAGAGCCATGCCAGGCGATGAGCTCACCAACCTTCTCGGAGAGGATGTAACCATTACGGACAGCACTATTGCAGAGCTGCGCCATGAGATGGGCCTGGACCGGACCTGGACCGAGCAGTACCTGGATTACTGGTGGAATATCCTTCATCTGGACCTGGGCTACTCATTTCACCTGCACTCGGAGGTCTCCAGGATCATAGTCTCCAGAATCAAATGGACGCTGCTTTTGGCTCTGCCGTCTATTCTCCTGGGTGCGATAGCAGGCACTGTTCTGGGAGCGCTCGCTGGATGGGACGGCAGAAATGCCGGCAGGAAGATTCAGACCTTGCTGCTCCTGGCCGTCTACTGCACTCCGCCCTACTTTCTCTGTCTCTTAGCCCTCTATCTGTTCTCATTCAAGCTCGACCTCTTTCCGATGAAGGGATTTTACATCACTGGATCGACATTGGACATCGCTCATCATGTCTTTCTGCCGATACTTGTGATGACCCTATTCTCCTTGTCCAGGAACTACATGATCATGAGGGGAAGCGTGATCCAGGAGAAGAGCAGCCTTTACGCTGCCTTTGCAAGAGCTAAAGGGCTCTACAACGAGGAGATATTGTTCCGTCATGTCTTTAAGAATGCTCTTCTTCCAATCATCACACTCCTCGCAATGGACTTCGGATTCATGCTGAGCGGGGCTCTGTTCATCGAGATAGTCTTCTCCATGAACGGCATGGGTAACCTCATCTATGACTCCTTGCTAGCAAGAGATTACCCAGTGCTGCAGGGCTCCTTTCTGATCATCACAATAATGGCAGTATCCGCAAACATGCTAGCCGACCTTCTCTACAGCCGCTTCGATCCGCGGGTGAAGTGGTAGCGATGCCGGAAGCAGCAATTACAGGTAAGGTGCCTGAGGTCATATGGAAGAGCAAATCGTGGTGCATCGGGTTTATCCTGTTTCTGTCTTTCCTTCTCATGGCCCTCTTCGCCGCAGAAATTGCGCCCTGCGACCCATGGGCGAGGTTTGAGCCCTACCAACCGCCCGGATCAGAGCACCTTTTGGGCACTAACGATATGGGCCATGATATTCTCTCTGAACTCATTTATGGATCGAGAGCATCTCTCCTGGCAGGCTTTGGGGCAGCGATCCTGGCTACATTCATCGGAACCCTTGTGGGGCTGGCTGCAGGATACTTCAAGGGCATGACGGATGAGGCACTCATGGGGATCACCGACATATTTCTCATGATACCTCAGATACCTCTCATAATTGTGCTAGCTGCTTTTCTCAGGCCTAGCCTGTATCTGATAGCAATCATCATGGGCCTGTTATGGTGGACCTCTACCGCCAGAGTAGTCCGGAGCAAGACCCTGCAGGTGAGGGAGATGAGCTATGTGCAGGCAGCCAGATCATTGGGCTTCTCTGATCCTCATATCATCCTCACGGATGTTCTGCCCAACATCCTCTATGTGATAATGCCCAAATTTCTGCTGGCAATCGCCTCGGCCATGATAGCTGAGGCCTCGATATCGTTCCTGGGATTGGGAGACATTACGATGAAGAGCTGGGGGATGATGATCAACAACGCATTCAACCGAGGTGGATTCATAAACGGATACTGGTGGTGGTACCTGACGCCTGGACTGTGCATCACCCTATTCGTTCTCTGTGTGGTTCTCATGGGCTGCGCCTTCGAGGAACAGGAGAACGAGACAATGAGGCTTCAATGACTGACCCATCGTGCTCCGACAGGCCAATCCTGGAGGTTGGCGGGCTTACTGTCGGCTTTGAGACTGCTGCAGGAAGGGTCATGGCTGCGGAGGACGTAAGCTTTTGCCTCCGTCAGAGTGAGACGCTGGCTCTGGTCGGCGAGACAGGCTGCGGCAAGTCGGTTGTTGCGAGCGCCATCATGAAGCTATTGCCCCGGAACGCGTCAGTGCGAGGCCATGCGGAATTCGCCGGAAGAGATCTGTTAGCTCGGTCAGAAAAGGGGATGGCAGAGATTAGAGGCAAGGAGATCGCCATTGTCTTTCAAAATCCTTCGCTGGCATTAAACCCCATCATCCGGATCGCAGAACAGGTTGCCGAGCCATTGCAGGTTCACGAGCACGCCAGTCGCCACAAATCCATAAAAACGGCTGAAGAGATGCTGCATCGGCTCGGACTTGGCAGCCGCGAGGCCCATATGTATCCCTTCCAGTTCTCTGGAGGCATGAACCAGAGGGCCATGATTGCCACATCCATGATCCTCACACCGAAAGTGATAATCGCGGACGAGCCCAGCCACGGCCTTGACACAGGGCTCGTAGATGAGACGATGAAGGAGATGATGAAGATCAAAGAGCAGATCGGATCATCTCTTCTGCTCATCACCCATGACCTGACACTCGCCCGAAGGTTCTCGGAGAGGATGGCAGTGATGTACTGCGGGGAGATTGTGGAGACAGGCAAGAGCGAGGAGATATTCACCAAGCCGCTGCATCCCTATACCAGGGCCCTTTTGGACTGCCTTCCTGAGAGGGGCTTTCATCCTATTCCCGGAAGCTCGCCGTCGATGATAAACCCCCCTGCCGGATGCAAGTTCCGCCCGCGATGCCCGCATGCGGGAGAAAGATGCATGAACAGGCCGCGGATCGTAGAGGGCGCGGAAAAAGACTGCGATCGCGAGGTGAGATGCTGGCTGTATTGAGGGCTGAGAAAGTTGGCCTGGTCTATGAATCCGGATTGATCTTCAAGAGCAGGCACACTGTTCTGAAGGGCGTAACTCTTGAGTTGCAGGAGGGTAGGACCTTAGGACTAATGGGGGCCTCCGGCTCAGGAAAGAGCACTCTCGGTCGGATTTTGGCAGGCCAGCAGAGGCCGACGTCAGGAAGGGTTCTCTTCGATGGTGAAGACATCTGGCTTATGCCTAAAGGGGAACGCTCAGCCTACAAAAAGCAGGTGCAGATGGTCTTTCAGGATCCGGAGGGCTCATTAAACCCCAGGAAGTCGATAGAGAGGTCAATTCATGAGGTTCTGGCGCTGCTCAAAGTACCACCTGGCAAGTGGCAGAGCAGGACAAAAGAGGCCTTTGAGATGGTGGGCCTATCCGAGGATCTGCTCTGCCGCCGGCCTGCCCAGATCTCAGGAGGTCAGTGCCAACGGGTGGCCCTGGCCAGAGTGCTCCTGCTGCGTCCCAGAGTCGTGATCCTGGATGAGCCGACATCCGCCTTGGACATATCGGTGCAGGCCCAGATCCTGAACCTTCTGAAAGAGCTGCAGAGCGACCTCGGTCTGGCCTATCTGCTGATCTCTCACCAGCCTGAGGTGATCAGCTTCATGGCACACGAGACCCTGTGCCTTGAGGGCGGAGAGATAGTCCAGGCGCGAAAGCAAGGTTTTTGCCAAATTGAGCAATGAATCAAAAAATGGATAATAATAGTAAGCTGAGGTTAGCCATTAAATTTGGCGACGAACCAGAAAAGGGAGCCTGGGTCGATCCTGCTATGAGACTTAGCCCAGGCATGCATATGTTTTTTGTTAAGGACGGTTGACCGCATAATACCAGCAAACACCTGAACACGCAAGATGGAGTGGTTTGGACCGACCCGGCAATTCTAACATGGCAATTCACAATAATAACTCTTTCGGTAACACGAACTTTGATTTATTGAGAATGCGTGTCCTGCCTAATTCGCGACGATCTCCGCCATCTGGCTCATGATATCAACCTGTGCCAGCCGTCCCTCGACTTCCATTGAATCGCCGAAAATGCCCTCTAATAGCACGCGCCCATCGTGGACCATGAGCCTTATAACGCCGTCCATTGCCTTTTCTCGCGCCTGGCCATTTAAAATATAGACTGTAAGCTCGCACATAAAGCCTCTTAAAATGATAATAATAAGGCGGGCCCGGCGGGACTCGAACCCGCGACCCCCGGGTTAGAAGCCCGGTGCTATATCCTGGCTAAGCCACGGGCCCGCAAATAATTTAGCCGCCCTTGGGCGGCATCTGGCCTAATGACATCTTAAGCTGCTCTTGAAGCTGATTGAAGCGGCCCTGGATTCTCTCTTCCTGCTTGGCCATGGTCTTGAGACGGATATCCATCATATCCTTCTTCTCCTTCAGCTCCTCTGACAGCTTGGGCTTCTCCGACTTGAAGAGAAGCTCCCCCACGCTCTTGTATATAACCGCGTCGTCCGGGCTCTTCTCCAGCTCCTTCAGCGCCGCCTCGGTCTCCCGGATCAGCCCCTCGATCTGGGCCTTCTGGGTCATAACCGCCTGGGCCTGCTGCTGAAGCTGCTGCAGCTGAGCCAATTGATTCTGTATCTGCGGAGGCAATTCGCCACTCATAAACTCACCATCTCAAATGCGATCTTAACCAACCGTATCCAGGTATTTAAGGCTGCCCGGAGAGAGACGACATCCTCGCCCTTTACCTTAAGCCTGATGAAATCGTCCTCGCAATCCAATGCAACACTGGACCGATGCAGATCATCGTCCAGTTCAGGCAAGAGCGCCTGGTATATCTCGTGGGCATGAGGGCTCTCAAACACAAACTCTGCACAGCCCCTCATATCCTCAGCCTGAACTTGGTCTCGCCTTCATCCATGAAATCTATGCTGCCAGATGCTACCTGAATCATTCGCCCGGAGACAGGCCTGCAATCAGAAGACTGCACCAGCTCGAAGAACTGAGCAATATAGCGAGCAGTCTCTCCCTCGCCCGCCACCTTGGCAGCCATCCTCTTCAGCCGCCGCCCCTCCGGCTCACCGATAAGCTGGAAGCTCAAGCGCTCCTCACCAATCGTTGAATCCTTCGAGCGATGTTTGACCAGACCCGCTGGGTTGCCGTGGTCCTCTATCACCACCAGCCAGGGTTCGTCTCCTGTATCCCCTTCATATCCTTCAAGCCTCTGCTTTCCTCGGTTCACATAAGTTAAAGAGAGAAAGGAGGCCAGCGCCCTGGCAAACCTTCTCGCCTTGGCAGAAGGATCTCGCGAGGTGGTGACGAACATCAGACTGCTTTCATCTTCTTGACTGTGGTGGGCCGCTCCTTCATCAGGATCCGGTGCCCACAGTAAGGACAGCGTATGCCGCTGTACTCGTAATCAACCTCAACGGTCTTCTTGCATCTGGTGCACTTATAGGCCATCTTCTAATCCGCCTCAAGAGTCTTCTTAAGAGACCGCAGAACCGAGCGGCCCAAAGACGTCTCGGGCAGGAACGAGCCGCCGGCAAAGGTGTAGCCGCACTTGCTGCAGCTCCAGATAGCTGTGCTTGTCCTCGTCACTCTATTCCGTCCACACTGAGGGCAATCATAGGATGCCTTGCTCTTCTCTTCCAAGTCAGCCACGAGCTTTCGCGACTTGCGACCATATCTGGGACCAAACCGGGCTGCCGATCTGCTCTTCCTTCCTTTTGTAGTCTGCTTTGCCATGATTTTAACTTCCGTTTATGCTTCCAGAAACTTTTCCCGGATTTCTTTCGCCTTCTCACATGCTATATCAATGATGCGGTAGACCTGCTCAGGTTTGAGCATCCCTGTGCCGCTCTTCTGCGTGCCGCAGATATTACCCTCTATCGTGGAAATGATGGTGAGCTTGGTGTTTGCAATGGCTTCCTCATCGACACCAGGGTCGAACATCAAGACATCATTGAACTCGATGGCTGAGGTTGCTATGGGCAGATCTCTTATGGGCAGGATATAGTCCTCTCCAAGGCCAAACCTGCTCGCAGGGACCTTCGTGCACAGGAGCGCAGAAATGGCCCCCAGAGACGCAGCGTCGAGGATGTTTCCGCAATCATCTAGGATATGCACATCGATAAATACGATCCAGACCTGCTTGCCTGGCACAATGCACAGCGCCTCTAAATCCACAGCCTTGGATTCGCGCACCCCGCGATCCACCAATCTCGCTAGCTCAATTCCCACCTCATTTGGCGGGCCCGGCTCAAATGATGGAGAGGCAAGCGGAACCAGCTCGGCGTTGGTTATGATCACGCCGCGATTGGGTGAATCAGGGAACGGCTCACCAGGCTGCATCTTCACGCCCACCAGTACCTGACTTGAGCCTAATTTGACAAGCGCACTGCCTTCTGCCTTCCGGATCACATCGCGCTGGATGGATATCTCCCGGTACTGATCAAATGTCCGGCCATCTGCCCTCTCACCTTTTAAGAGCAGGTTGTAAATGAAGTCCTTCTTGATCTCGGAGATGACGTTAGTCATTGGACATGCACCTCCTCGTGGCCTGGCTCAGTCAATTGGCTGTACTTATTCACCAAAGCCTGTCTTTGTATCTCGTAGATGTCTCTCGCGCCCTTCATAGCCATCTCTACTGCCCGCCGGAATTCGTCAGGAGTGAGCCCGCCATCCATCTGCATGAGCGTGATGTCCCCGTTGGGGGTCATGGCAATGGGCAGGTCTGCCTGGCCGAAGTTGTCCTCTTCTTTCATGGGATCGAGGACTATGGTGTCCGCCACCTTTCCGGCAGCGCATGAGGATATCATGCTCTTCATGGGGATTCCTGCGTCGGCCAGAGCTACTGCCGCGGCATTTATGCCTGCAGTTCTGGTTCCTGCATCCGCCTGGAGAACCTCCACAAAGACATCTATGACAGACCTTGGAAAGAAGCTGGTCAGAATTACCGGCTCAAGAGCCTCCCGGCTTACCTTGGAGAGCTCATATGACCTTCGGTCAGGTCCCGGTCGTTTCCTCTCCTCGACAGAGAAGGAGGCCATGTTATATCTATAGCGCACAATGGCCCTGCTTACCTCTTGAAGGTGTCTCGGATGTACCTCCCTCGGCCCGTACACGGCTGCAATGACCTTGTTTCCACCCATCTCGATGTAGCATGAGCCGTCTGCTCTGGCCAGGACTCCCACCTCTATCTTCACAGGCCGGAGCTGATCCGCCCTTCGGCCATCCAGGCGCAGTCCATCCTTAAAAAATGTTATATCAGTCTCATCCATAACGATCAACTTCTGGCCCCTTTCTCCGTCTTCAAGAAGCCTACTACTCTGTCTGTAAGACCATTGGTGTGAGCTTCCCTCTCAATCAGAGATATGGTCTTTAGAGCCAGATCCATATCCTCTGCACCCCCGTGGATCCAGATTCGTCCGTTCTGGCCGACGAAGATGTTGCAGTTCAACTCTTTCTTCAACATGCTGATCATGGAGCCGCCCTTGCCGATGAGCCTTGGAACTCTCGTATGGCTTATATCAATTACCTGGCCGGCCTTGATCTGGCCGAGCTTGCGGTCGTTCAAAGTAAGCTCCACCTTCATTGTCGGATCGACATCCTTCACCCGGGTCATAATCGAGCTGCCGATGCGCAAATACTTGGACATGTCATCCGATTCGATCCTTTTTGGAAACTCGGAGATGTGCAGCAACCCATCGTAGGGCGAGTTTATGTCCACGATCCAATTGGAGAAGGTTATATCCTTCACCACACCGATTACGTTGTCCCCCGGCCCTGGAACATACTTTCCCGCCAGAGGTATGACATTTATCTTATCCCTAAAGTTCGCAAGACCATATAGCAAGGAGTAGACGCTACCATTTCGTATATACGTCCCCTCGCCCGACCTCTTGGCATCCTCAGAGAGAAGATCACCTGGTACTACCACCTTGCGATCCATGCGCTTCCTACTCCATTCTTAATGCTTAAGAAGCTTCGTCTCGGCCTCGCCTTTAGTTAGCCGGTTGACCAGGTCGTAAAACTCCGTCTGCATGCCCGCAGGTATCTGAACCACGCCGATCCAGGCGCCGTTGTTCTGCCAGGCTTCCCGAGTTAGTCTGCCAAAGGCGGAGATCTCTCCGTAGGCCTTGGGAGCAAATTCAGGCGGAACCTTGACCGCCACCTCCACCTCCTCGAATCTTATGGGAATGAGAGGACGAATGGCCTTCATCACTATCTTGACCAGCTCGTCGGTGGATTTGGTGGGATCGATGTTGACGCGGGCCTCGGTCATGGCCTGATCGATCCGGCCTGGTGGATGAGGGGTTTTTGTCTGGGGATTGATGGCATTTCTGGCAATGACCTCAATGACCTGCCGCCTTTTGTTCTCCAAGAACCTCTTCCTCTGATCAGCGGTAAGGCTTATCTCTCCTTTCTTGATGATGACGGGAGCGATGGAGAGGGGATCGGTGGTTCCGAAGGCCTTTTGCAGATCTTCTTCCGGGCTTCTGTCTCCCCGAGAGGCATTCTCGAAGACATCCTCCACCGCCAGGATGTCTTCCAGGTTGACGCTATCGCCTCTCTTCAGGGCAAGCGCTCCGTCCGGGTCTACCAAAACCTCAAAGGTGGTTCCGTGGGTCTTCAGCCTGGCAGGTACTGCGTCATCCAGTCTGACCATCCTTATGCCTCTCCTTCCTCTCCCTTGCCTGGTTCGACCTTATTGGAGGCGACTATTGCCTTCATGCGTTCTACGTAGTCGCTGACCTCTTTCTCTGTCAACTTATAAAATAGCTTATCAGAGAGCTTGATGATGCCGATCTCAGTGGTTGATGCCTCCACCTTGCCTTCAGCTGCTCTGTGAAGAGCCTCCAAGCCCAGGAGGACCGCCTCGTCCATGGTCAGGTCTTCTCTGTACTTCTCCTCGAAGACCTCCATCACTGAGGATCTGCCTGCTCCGATGCCTGTGGCTTTGTACTCCAGCAGAGCTCCAGAGGGGTCGGTCTCAAAGAGCCGGGCCCTGTCCTCTTCTGCGCCGATGATGAGAAGGGCGGTTCCGAAGGGACGCACACCGCCGTACTGGGTGTACTGCTGCTTGAAGTCGCAGATCTTCTTGGCCAGGGCCTCAACCCCTATCGGCTCGTCATAAACCAGGCGGTTGATCTGGCTTTCAACCCTGGCCCGGTCAATCAGCACCCTGGCATCGGCTACCAGGCCAGATGTGGCTGCGCCGATGTGGCTGTCAATTTGGAATATCTTCTCAATCGATTTGGGTTCCATTAGCCTGCTAGTGATTCTTTTATCCACCAGCACAGCTACGCCGTCCTTTACCTTAATGCCTACTGCCGTAGTTCCTCTACGGACTGCCTCGCGGGCATATTCAACTTGAAATAGTCTGCCATCAGGGCTGAATACAGTAATAGCCCTATCATAACCCATCTGCGGTGCCATCTGCATCCTCGTGTCCTCCACTTAAATCAAAAGAGGTCAGCCCCATGTATCGGGTGTCTGATCCTACGCTCTTATCGCGGTCGTCCGGACAGAGATCGACTTTTACACCTTGGGTGCGGATAATACACCCTGAAACGTCCTTCAGCTCGATTCTTCTTCCGTCGCTTTCGGCACTTAATTTACTCAGTCTTGGTAAATACTTTTCTGTAGCGGATTTGATAGTTCCCGAGATGCCTTTTGAGTGAATTGCGACCCGAATCCCTCGAATTGAATGGACGGCTGCGAGCGTTGCCCTGGTCTGTGGTATGAGGACATGAGAGAATCGGATCAGGCCATAGCGACCATTGAATGCAATCAGTTTGATCCGGTTTCTCGACGCGCCCTCATCGCCGAAGAGGGAAAACTGAGACGATGCGATCTCGCTCATCAGATCCTTAGGCTGGATAAAGCCGCCTGGCCCTTCTGTCTCCAGCTCGAAGGCCATGTACCTTCGTCTGGATCGCAGCACGGGAAGTCTGCTTCTCACAGCAGCTCAACTCCCGGGCCCACCCAATGTCTACGGTTTTGCGCTAGCAGCATCCCCTGCCGGCTCATAGCCTCTTCTGCTTCCTCTGGGCCAAAGCCCGCCACTTCTGCCAGGGCTGCTAGGTCATGTGGTGAACGCAAGTCAAGATGGGACTTTGCTCCCGCGGTGATAATCGAGGACAGCTCGAACTTTCTAACGAGCTGAAGGTTACGAGAGACGGCAGCAAGCCATCGAGCGCGCTGGCTGCCGCGCAGATGGATCAAGGGGCTGAGATCAAAGCCGATGGAAACCTGATTGAGTTTGGCGGCTTTAGCAGTAGCGATGGAAAGAGGGCGTCGAGACTCGCAAGGATAGACGAGCAGATCGACATTTGGGTCTTCGCTGGCGATGCGGACGATCTCGTCTGTCACTCCATGTACCACAAGAAACGGATATCTGGTCCGCAGAGTGCTAATCCGGCTCTTGAGAGCTCTGACGTTGGATGCGACAACCTCCGCACCGACGGCAATCTCAATGCCCGTGACCCTCTCGGCTGCGGGAAGCATGAATATCCTGGTGGGATCGCAGTTGCAGATGATGATCCCCTTGTAGCCGAGATTCCTGGCCGTCAATGCCATGCGACTTGCAGAGGATGATCCTTCAGGATAGGCTTTAACGCATTCGTAAAAGTTCATATAAGTTCGTTGATGATCTTCAAGGCCGCCTCCCGCCGGGCGGGAAAGGTCTTGATGAGAGCTGTTGTGTCCAGGGCATCTTTGGAGTCGGTGAGTCGCAGCATGCCCTTGTAAGCTGCCTGCTTGTCCAGGCGAATGTGGAGGTGGCTCTCGCCCACCAGCCTTTCCGAGATCTCCCGGCGCAGCTTTTGCAGGTCCTCAGCGGGAAGCTGCTCTCTAAGAATTGCAAAGAAGGTGGCGGCTTCCTTCTTTCTGAGAGCCGCCTCCAGTATTATTATCTCGTTTCCGAAGTGGCCCTCGGCAGTGACCTTGGTTATTCTGTCCAGGGGAACAAAGACGGCTAGGGCCTCGCGAACGCGGACCTCGTCTTCTGTTGCTGCCACAAAGGCCCGGAAAGAGACCTTATCAATCACTTTACTTTCCTTTGCCGTCGTGGGCTCTGATGCCGGGCCTTGTCTTCTCTGTGCCGAAGCCCTTGTGTCTCTGGCCTCTGCCCTTTCTCCCTGCTGAGGTCTTGCCGCGAACAGCTCTGCCTCTATGCACGTCGTTGCAGACCCAATTGAGGTTCTTATCGTTCATGATTGAGGGAGCGCACGGGTCGACTAGTATGACCTCGTAGAACTTCTGTCTGCCGTCTTCGGCTACCCAGTAGGAGTTCAGAACTTCCATGTTGCGGAACCTTCTTCCGGCCCGCTCCTCAGCGATCCTCTGAATGGACTTGCCCATGCTGATAGTGTTGACGCCCATCTTGCTGGTCTTTCTGTTTCTCTGGTAACGGGACTTGCGGCGGCCGCCCCTTCTTACCTTCACGCGGGCAATTATTATGCCCTGCTTGGCCTTGTAGCCGAGGGCTCGCGCCCTATCCAGACGGGTGGGCCTATCGATCCTCTGAACGGTGCTTTCCTGACGCCAGGCCTTGAGCCTGCCCTGCCGCAGTTCGCCTACGTATCCCTCTCGGGGAGAGGACCAGGCTTCACTGATATAGCTGTAAAAAGACTTCATCTCTCTTCACCCTTACCGGTTCGACCAAAGGGTCACATTCCGGAGTGGAATGGGGGGATGAGGTGATAGAAGATAAAGGTTTGGGATGATGCTAGAAGTGCAAACAACAATCCGCTACGAAGAGCAGCCCGACTGGGCCGATGCCTGTGGAACAAGCTCGAGCTGAAGGTTAAACACTTAAATAAAAAGAGAGCGAGAGATAATGACATGCAAAGGCTAACCGCTTACGTCTCCGGCAAGGTCCAAAAGACCGGCTTTCGTGCCAGGGTACTAGCCATCGCCCGCGACTTTGGATTGAAGGGCTATGTCCAGAATCTGGATGATGGGCGAGTCAAAGTAATAGCAGAGGGCGAAACAGGAGATCTGGAGAGCTTGCTGTCAGCTTTAGATATCAAGAACACAATAATCAACGTGGTTGACATTAAAAGTGATTATTCTCCTGCGACAGGCGATTTTGATAGCTTCGTTAAGGTCGTATCCGGAGGTGAGACGGATCAAAGACTGGATGTAGCTGCAGGACTGCTTACGAAGCTCATCGTTGTAAACGAAAAGATATTGGATGAAATCAAAGCGACTCGTATGGAAATGACAGAGACCCGAAAGGAAATGACAGAGACCCGAAAAGAAATGACGGAGACACGAAAAGAAATAACGGAGATCCGTCTGGAACTAACAGAGACCCATGAGGATATTAAAGGGGCGATTAACGAGTCACAAGAAGCTATTGTAAGCGAAATTAGAGAGCTTCGCGCGGATCTTAAGGAAAACATCGAAGGCAGGTTGATAAGAATAGAATCCGACGTCACCCAAATAAAAGCAAAGGTTGGACTCTAGGGAATATTCAGAGCCTTAGCCTGTAATTCGGGCCGAAATCATACGGAATCCGAAATTGGAGGCGAACTCCAACCCTACAGGGGAGGGGGACCTTCCCTCGCATCCGTCCGCCAGGATGGGATCCCCACAAATCCCCGCCGCGCCAGCTAAGGCCTCAGCTAGCCCTTCCACTTTATGGTGTTGCCCTTCATCTTCAGCATTCCCATCTTCTCAAAAGATCTGGCAATCTCTTCTGCTACCACACTGCCGTCTATGCTCAAATGCCACCGATCCCCGGATTCGAAATTGCACAGGTCGGCAAATTCCTCTATGTCCATCTTTCCCTTTTCGGCAGCATTTATGACGCCCATAGAGACCAAACCCATAGATCTGATCGCGAGAAATTCCCTAGAAAATTCTTCCTGAAAATCCTCGTCTATTTTATCAAAAAGGGACGCTGAGAATTCATCTATGGTGATTTCATACATTTTTCCCAGATTCACCTCCATTCTCTGATAGACCATAGGATCATCGGATTCGCAGTTATTGCGATCGGCAGGAAGGCTTATAACAGGATCATCCAGCAGGTTGCCAACCGGCGAGCCAAACTCCAATTCATTTAGATCCATGACTTTTTCCGCAAAATCGAGGGACACTACGGATTCTATCATAGTCTCGAAGAGATTATCTCGGACCTCTTCATCTGCCTCACCCGAAATTTCGTCTGCATCTCCAGAAATCTCGCCTACCTCCGCAGAAGCTTCATTTGTCTTCTCAGGTGGATCTCTGAGAGCCCGGAATTTTTCAAGCTTCTCATTCCAGTTGGGAATCAACTCATTCAGGTAGATGTCTCGGAATGTCTCATCCACTGCACCCTTTTCCAATGCAGTTTTCATGGCAGACAGATATCGCTCGCGCTTTTCGATTAATTCAGGCATTCCCTCCACATCGGATAGCTTCTCCTTCAATTCCGAGAGCTTTCCCCGAAATGAAGCCAAATATTCTGTTCTGGCCACAACCAAGCCCTTGATGTCCACCTTGAGCCCAGCATCTTTCAGATAAGCTGCAACGGTTTTTGCCTCGTCCTCATAGAATTCTCCGACTTTGAACATAATCCGAGATCGCAGTTGTTGCATATTAGACTTGCCAGACGATTCAAGACATCACTGGACTGAAGAAACAAAAAGCATCATGAAAATGCCACCCATCAAGCAGAAACCGCAGACATTTCAAGGCCGATCATGCTCTTTTCCATGGTGGCGTCCAATGCGGTCTTCATCTCCTGCTTCTGCGCTTCTTCAAAGCTGCCGTTCTCTAAGAGATCCTCCATCATGCCGCTGAGGATGTCGTCCATAACCTCCATCTTGAAGCAGAGCCGCTGCCTTTGCGAATAATAGTAGTTCATCTGGAGTTGCAGCATAGGGTTGGCTGCTGCCTGATCGCTGTTGACAAGAGTCGCGATCTCATCATCAGTTTTCCTGGCCCGGTCCTTGATCTTGTTATAAAGGCCAAGCCAGGTGAGGATTGCGGAGGAGTCCAGCTTGGAGAGCTTTGGCATCATGCGCCCGAACCTCTGAGAGAGCTTGATCAGATCCTCATTGGAAGAGCGGATGGCATCCTGATGGCGGGCGAGATCAGAGGCATATTTTGCGAATTCTGGGTTCTTGGACATTGTTTATCACCTTGTCAATTTCAAGATAAATTCACAGAGGAAATAATAGATAATAAAAGCAAGCCGCGCGGGGCGAAAGTGATCAGGAGAAACGCCGAGGAACCACTGAGGATTAATATGATATGATGAATCATCCAGGAGATTGGATATGAGTGGCGACATGATCTCACGCGCGCGCCGGCTCTGCCACCAGCTCTGCTTTTCCTCCTGCGTCGAGGACAAGCGGCAGGGCAGGCACGAGGACCTTCTCCGCCTGCGGCCTCACTGGTCGATCCTAAAACAAGATACTGAGTTTCAAAAGATCGACATGGGGGAGATGGTTCCTTTTGATATATCTCTTCCACTGCCGGCCAAAGACGAAAGAGTTGGTTCAGATGCCGGAGTCAAGCTTTTTTGGCAACGATTCTCCTGCCAGAGGTGCGGAAGATGCTGCTTTACTCCCGGAGCCGGGCTGTATCTGGAGAAAGAGGACTTCGAGAGAATTGCCAAGCATGTCGGAAAGAAGAAGATGAAATCACTTTGCCGACATGAAAAAGCCCTGCACGCCTGGGTACTGAAGCAGCCCTGCCCATTTTACGATAAAGAGAAAGGTTGCACCATCTACGATATCAGGCCCCTGACCTGCACCAAGTATCCACTCCATCCGCCACTGCAACAGATGCCTTACCATCTGGCAGTGGATGCCTTCTGTCCGGCAGCACGCGCTTTTGCCAAGGAGACGCTCGGCTGGTGGATCATCTGCGAGAATCACTGGGCGGCACTGCTTGGAAAATTAGATCAAGATCAAAAGAGATGATGTCGTCCGCCTTCCCTATCAAAGTATCTTCTGTTCAATCATGTGATTGACAATTTCCGCAAAGCCGTTTCCGAACTTGGCTTTTGCGACGTAATCGGAGATGCTCTTCAGCTCGACGCTGGCGTTTCCGACAGAGGCCCGATATCCGGCCAGACGGAACATTGGCAGGTCGCTGTTGCTGTCCCCGATCGCAGCGAACTGGAAGAGATCTATCTGCATGCGTTCGGCGATACGGGCGAGTCCCGTGCCCTTATCGACTCTCCGGTCTTTGATGTGTACTGCATAGGTGGTGTCTATGATCTCCACAGGCAGGCCAAGCTCCTGGGCGCGGCGGGCGGCTGAAGCGACATCGAAGTCTCTTTGAAGAGCGATATCGGTAAACCTGTAGCGAGAGGAGTTGTACCTATTCATGTGAAACTCGGCGGACAATTTTTGGAATGCTTCCTCGCAGACCTTCAGGTCCGCCAGAATTTCCATCTCGTCTTCAGAGAGAGATATCACACCTCCATTCTCGGAGATGAATATGCGGGGTGTGCCCAGGAGCACAGAAACGGTCCTCGTAAAGCAGTGGGTGTTTCCGGTGCTGAGAATCACTGGCACCTTGAGGCTTCTCAATGCCTGCACTGCTTTGGGGCAGAGCACTCGGTTCTCGTCGCTTAAGGTGCCATCGATGTCCACCACCATGGCGCGGATAATAGTCATAATTTCAATCACTCCGGCATGAACCTAAAAAAGGTTTCGTCAGCCGGTTCGATAGATGGTTATATCATCAGGCCTCATTTTAAATTGGGATCTAACTGAGCGGAGGACATTTGGCCTCTTGCTCAATGGTGGGTTTGGCGATGTTGGAGATCAAAGCCGTTGGTTTTGCGTTACAGGTGCCTTCGAATGTATCGTTAGCATCTATTGCTTGCTTGTTCCTGGTTATATTTGCTGCAATTTTTTCGGGAGTGGCCGATGCAGCACAGGCTGATAGCATGACGAAGATAAAGAGCCAGGCAGCGGCCGCAGGAAGCAGTTCAGGAGCCAGTGCTGTCGTCTATTCCTGCTACTTCGAGGGCATTGTACGGGATAGGGCCACGGGAGCGGCCATCAAAGGAGCGAATGTCACATTCGTCAAAGAAGATAAGAGCAAAGCCTGGACTGCTACCACGTCCGATACGGGTCGCTATCGCCGGGAGCTGCCTGAGGGCCGATACACCTACATTGTCACCCATTCCGATTATGTCATGCAATCCAGCTCGACGGTCCTTGAGGTCAAAGCTCCATACACCAAGAGAGTTCGTGGTGCAGGAGGGATCATTCGTGAGATCACCATCACGAGCGAGAGGTCAAAGTTGGTAGACATCGACCTGTCGCTGCGGCCTACGGCGGTCTTGCTGGTCACGACCACCCTCTTGAGTAGGACTGAGGAGCTGGATGAAGCAGTCTCCCGATATGCGGAGGTCGTTAGCCGGAAGGATAGACTTGCGGCGAGCTATGTGGTCTTGGATTCAGAGGACTGCCGGAGTCGATACGGAGTCCGGTTGAGCGATGCTGAAGACTGGGAGGAGATCAGAGAGCTGCTGCATACGATCTCCGGTCGGACCGGACCCTGCTACATCATCCTTCTCGGCGGCCCGGCTGTCCTGCCTGTGCCTGCTGTGGTCAGCGTGGCGGGCAGCTTCTGGTACTTGCCCAGCGACGGCTGGTACATAGATTTTAACGGCGACGGCATTGTTGACGAGGGGTTCGCGGTCAGCCGCCTGCCGGACACATCTACAGACTGCGCAGCAGTCATAGCAGGGCTGGAGACAGCCTCAGACATTCATGAGTCCGGAGGCTTTGGCATGATTCCAGAGATACGGCTGTCTACACAGTGCTGGTACCCACCGCCGATCGGTCTGGGTGACGCATGCTCTGACGACGCCCCCATCTGCGGGCTGTGCTATGCCACACCGCCCTACGGAGTGTGCGAGGAGTGCGATAAGAGCGCCGAGCTGTTCGATCTGATCTCCGAGAGCGACTACATCTTTTTCATGGGGCACGGCAGCCCGACCTCATTCTCCACAAATGACAGAGTGGATATCTTCAATTTGGAGAACGTGGCAGACGTGGATCTGCAAGACAAACACCCACTCATCAACGGCTACGTCTCCTGCAATACCGGACTCCTGTACGATGATCGGGGCAGCTTCGCCACCGAGTTTCTGCGAGCTGGGGCAGCAGCGTTCATTGCCAGGACCACAGACAAGGGAACTCCGAACTACTTCGCAGATCACTTCGAGGCATACCTCAAGGGCAGCGGCGCTTCTGGTCGCTATCGAGCAGGGGACGCATTGAGCGAGCTGATGAGAGAGAGCGTTCTCCGAAGAAGTGACGACATGAGAAGAGAAGCCATGCAGCTATGCATGTACGGAGATCCGACGCTCAAGAGAAGCAGGTTTGAGCTTCCTGCCTTCTCAGCTACGATGGCAACGGGTCTATCCAGCAGGTGAGGAGAAAATGGAATTCGGAAAGAAGGCCAAGCCGGTCTCTCCTGAGGAGATGGCGGCTGTTCATCACGCCCTGGAGAGCCCGATTAGGAGGAATATGATCATCCTCATGAACCAGGGGCTCCTGAGCGTGCCGGAGATTGCTCCCGCTGGAGGCAAGATGCTGGACTACCACCTGCACAGGCTGCAGCTCGCCGGGCTGATTGAGCTGGATGGGGAGAAGATCGTTCTCACCGAGGCCGGGGTGGCCTACGGAGGGCTCGTGAAAAAGGAGAAGGAGCTGGGGGGAGCGGACAAGATTTGAGCAAATTTTTGTCGCTGCATCTTTGCTAATGCGGACCTCTCCGGCTCTTGAGGAATTCCATCCGGCCTTTCGTTCTTCTCTTTTCTGTAGCTGTTGCATTAAAAATCTGTTATGAAATGTTATGAATCTTTATGAATCGGTATGATATGAATAATTATGAACAATTCTCAAAAATAGCTAAGTAAAAGGGAGCTGCAAAAACTATTGGGTGATTAACAAATGAAAAACAGAGACTGGACCGCTTGGGAGAAGTACTTGCCCTCTGCAAAGGTGAAGACGAGGACGGGGGCTGCCGTACTGCACCTGAAGCCCTGGGATCAGATCCTGCCAGAAGAGGGCGCGGTAGAAAGGATGAACAGAAAAGAGCCCGTCTGGAGGCCGGGGTAGAGGAAGGCACGGGCTTGAACGGGAATTGAAGGTCTCTTTTTTCCGCTGTTGCTTTTGGCTGTGGTCGGAGGATGCATTTTCTTTGTGAGGCGTTCTCACGTTGATCTTCTTGCTCCAAGATTGCAGCATCTTTGTGGGTAAATTTTAAGTTCTCGTGGACTATTAATATCAATCAATTGGAGCAATTGAATAAGTCAGTCCGATTCGGAGAGCTGATGGCTACCGCGCCGGGTGCGAGAGGAATTATGAGGGATCAGAGAAGAGGCATGAGGAAAAGATGACTGGAGTTACCTGGCTTCATCTTTCGGATTGGCACCAGAAGGGCAACGAATTTAATCGCAAGGCAGTGCGAGAGAAATTAATAAAAGACATCATGAATCGGGAAGCGATCAATAAAGACCTTGCAAAAATAGATTTCATCGTTTTTAGCGGAGATATAGCGTTTAGTGGAAAACAAGAAGAATACCAAACAGCTAAAAAGGAATTATTTGATCCACTTTTGGCGGCTTGTGACCTGGCACCAACGAGACTTTTTATAGTTCCAGGCAATCACGACCTTGACAGGGACAAAATTGAGCTTCTTTCAAAACCGCTTCTAAATCCATTTGAATCTTATGATGAAGCAAATAATTGGCTATTTGACAAAGAAAGACGATTGATTGCGCTTAAGCCTTTTAGTAATTAGGACTTACGCACTTGCCAGAATCTTCATATATAGCTTGGTCCATATTAAGTC
>CAZFFD010000024.1:0-31356 GCA_964518035.1 uncultured Methanotrichaceae archaeon
GATTGGATATGAAGCTAATATGCCTTAAGCTTTACGACACTTAGCTAGTGACGCGACACTAGACGTTCTCCCAATATTCTGCTTGGTTCTTGAGAAATGTGCTCTATGCCATGAATTACACATTGTTTGAGAAATTGTACCAGTTCAGGGGTGAAACGATCGTGCCAACTGCTATCAGAGACAGATACGTTTCCTCTGACTTCATATTCACGTTTCAGCTCCGTAAGAGTTCGATACAGCTGTGAACCATAGCCGATCGCAAGCGTCCAAAACATTATGAGCGGGTCAATTTTCCGTTCTCGTTCAATCAATCCGCTTTCCTTCGCCATTGCTCTAATCCATTTGGGTTCAAACATCTTGGCAAGCTCTTGCTCAACAATACCTTTCCCAAACTGTGAAACCCCTTTTGGCATGCTAATCCCCTAAATTATATGTGGTATCACATATTCTATATAAATCTTATTAAATCGGCTATTACTATCGATAAATTAATGAAAATCTATAACGATTGTGGCATAAATGTTCTGCTAACCGAAGACGCATGGATTGAACCGTATCAGCAGCGCGACGGGTTAAATCGAATATCGTGGCAGGACTTATTTTCAGACCAAACAGTCTCATTATTGCGTCGTGGATCTTTCTATGAGTTATGCGGTCCTCATATTTTAGCAGTGTCGTCTGCGCAATTACATTGTTTCCGAATTTGCCTTCATGTGGACAGCTTGGATCCTTTGCAGCAACTTCCTTCTGGCAACAGAGACATCTGTAATGAGCAATCTTGTATTCAGTGACTATGATCGGCTGGGGTTCAGGGATTTCTTCAATTATCTTGGAATCAATTCTAAAAGGAGAACCAAGCTTTGTCCCGCAATCGGGACATCTGTCCATTGTGACTTCCACTTGCTCGTACCATTGCTTTTCTTGTCCTGATCTATTTTGCGATTGCCGCCACGTCTTAGACTTGGTTGGGTATGCGTGTTCTCATATTGAGCTAACCGGGCTTCAAGCTCACTGATTTTTGCCTTAAGCAACTCATTCTCGTGCTCTAATTCTTCAATTCGATCTTGAGGTTGCTTGATTGTTTCTCCTTCGTGCATACTCCTGTCAAAGAAGTATTATTCTCATATTATTTAATTTTTCTGGTCTAAAAACATTTTGTGGTAAATTTAGGAATGATTGATCGGAAGTTAAACACGTACTTGTAATCTACTTCGCCATTCATAATGCATAGACGACGTTCTACAATATAAATTTGTTCATTTTATTTTGCGTCAATCTCTATCAACACGCACCGGAAAGCTAATTAATTGAAATGCTTATATATTATAACTACCATATTATTCGGTGTATGCATTTCTCTCAATTCTCAACTCTAGTTCTTTACACAACTCAAATCAAAATAGAATTCGCCTCTTCGAACAAGTTAGGCATTATATTCTGGCCAGTCTCTATTATCAACTTAGATCATGACATAACGTTTATATTTAAACTATTTAAGCTTAATTGACACAGCAGATTGCTGCCTGAATTTATAGCGATTTAGACGGCATAACTGAAATAACTGCAAATATTTTAATTAAATCTAAAAATAGATATATGGCTATCTTCATATAGCTTATTTTGATTGGAACATTTATTTATTCGGTCCAATTCCGGTTTCAAAAACGCACGAGAAGATAATGAAGTAATTGGAAAACCTTTTGACATTGTTGCTTGGTCTATTACTATATAGCTCTTCTTAAGGTAACCTGCTATCATTTTGGCATCGCCCACTAATATTGCGTAATAATTCGGAGCAAGATCCCTATACTCAATACTTGGGTTTGAAATCTTAGCTTCCCTTGAGAGATATTTTCCTAAAATATTAAAGTCAACTATGATCGATGGATCTTTCTCTGCATGATAATATATCCATTCAAAGCTACTTTCTGTATCGTTATATTTTGTAAATGACGTTTCGCCGGCTTCATTTGTGAGATATAAAGATGTTACAGAGATTAGACTTAGCATTATAATCATTACGAGAAAAGATATGAACATTATTTTTATTTTATAATATTTCTTATTTAGACTAACAAATAAGCTTACCCCAAATAGTGGAAAGAATAGGGCGACATATGGAAAATTTATTGATGCAGATTTATAATAACCTATTACATTTATTATTTGGGCAATTATTATAGATAACGCATATATTAATGGAATGGCTGGTCTTGATACCCGATCGTGTTTCAATTCAAAAGTGCTAACGGCTATAGGCACCAATAAAATAAGCGACGAAAATATTAATATAAATAAATAGGAAATGAAATGTACTTCTCCCCAAAAGAGATCTCTATAATTAAATGCGTATGGCTCTGGAAAAGGTAGCCCACCAAATAATTGTATCAATAATCTTGACAGGAAGTCTAGAATATTTGCTTCTTTTGCAAATATTTCTAGATACCTACTTTGCCATAAATGTGTAAAAGTTAAAGATAGGATCATAGTAATGAGAAAAATAGATGTAATACGAAAAAAACTGATTTCAGAACTTGTTGTTTTATATATATCACTGAGACTTGTAAAGAACTTAGCAGATGAATATAATAAAGTTAGAATCATCCATACAGATAGTATATAAATTAGCACGATCATAAGCATACTATGCCATGTATGCGCTAAACTTAATATAGATATACAAGCTATAATATAATAAGGCGATCTTTTATTATCTTCTTCAAAGAACCTTTTTAAGCATAGAAAGATAATGAGGGCTAATAAAAAAGCAGGGGGAGCTACATAATATGAGCCAAAAAACTTAGTCGTTGATAAATAGATAATAAAGTATGCCCCAAGAAGAATATGAAATATATAGTCATGCTTATTCCTTATTGGAACATACGCTCTTATTAATGATAAGTAGGTTATCGGGACAAATAGAATACCTAATGGTAAGACCACCAATATCCTCGGAGATAAACCGGTAAAATAATGCAGAATTAAAAAGTGAATCACAAAATTAGGAAAATAAGACTCCGTCATGGCTATTCCTTGAACTCGGGTAGATAACAAGGGATCAATTTGCACGTTAGGATAAAAAAGAGGCACACTAGAAAAGTAATCTAATGATATATAATTATTTAGATAAATTTCAATAAATCCTTCAAAAATACCAGAGAATTGATCAAAATAGAGTTCATCATAAATATGATGAACCATGACATAAGACATGATAATACAAAAAAAGATGATAAGAATTTTTGATGCTCGTTTCTTCATAGGGCTCACATCATAATTATTTTTCTAAGAAATTCGAATATATCGTTTTAAATTAATATGCTGTTATATATTTTAACAATTTCCTTTGAAATTTTATCCCACTTGAACTGTTCTGCATACTCCCGTATGTATTCTTGATTCCATTCAGTTTCCAACGCACGTAGGATCGCTTCCGCCAATGCCTTCTGATCCCTTGGCTCGACGAGGATGCCTAGCATATCATTTATAATTATCTCCTCGCTCCCGCCGTTCCTCGTAGCCACTACGGGCTTGCCACACGCCATGACCTCGATCTGCACTGCACCGAAGCTCTCACTTATGCTTGGCAAAACGAATAGAGTGCAGGCGTTCATCCAATATACGAGATCATTGGTTGATATCGATCCTAACAGTATGACCTTATGTTTTAGACCTAAGTTATTAATTTCATTTTGCAGAGACGTTCTTAATGGACCTGTGCCACCAATGTAACATGTAACATCATCCTGATATTTCAAGATATCCACCATAGCCTTAATCAGATGAATTTGCCCCTTATTCTCAGTTAATGCAGCTAGATTAAAGATTATTTTTTTATCTGGAGGAATCTCCAATACATTGCGTGCATATTGTTGTTTCATTGAATAAAATCTAGATGGTTCAAAGCCATTCGGGACATAAAAAACATTTTTATTGAAATTTTTTAATTGAGATAGATCTGTTTTATTTACTCTGATTATAGCATCCGCGCTTTTCCAAACCCAATAGATACACTCATCATCGGAATTGATTTCTTTATTGAACCAATCTCTATTTTCATGAACTGTTACGATAGCTGGGATACTAAGCATTTTTCCTAGCCTTACACCAACATATCCACAGGGCCAGGTAAAATGTGCGTGAATCAAGTCGAATTCAAGATTGCGAAATTCAATGATTTTTTTTACACTTTTTAGGAGAAGTTCGCCTTGAATGCGATAACCCCACTTTGTTGGACAATATGGTGTTGGAACACAAAAAACATGTATATTACTTGGTTTATTTTTTAAATCTATCAGATTTGATCGCTTAAAAGGCTCTAAATAATTTTTTAAGCTACAATCAAATGGGATCAAAGCAGAAATCTCTGCAAGAGGATTCCAATATACAAAAACATATATCTCTGAAAATAAATGACAATATGCTTCTGCAAAGTCTTTCAATAAAAATCGATATGTATTTGTTAATATTAGAATCTTTAGTTTGTTCAATTTATCACCTTAAATCTAATAGTCAGAAACCTAACAGATTTAGTACATAGGGTGTGCGGAAGGTCACGAATTCCCCATGCTTTAGGTTGGGGATGAAGTGGACCCTCGCCCAATTATTCATATCTTCCTAAGGTTGGTTAACAGGGTTTTCTGGCAATCTATGTGATTGTTTCTGGATTCCGTCTAACCGAAGCGCGCGGGCCGAGGCATATCCCATCTCTTTAGAGTGAGGTGGCCGCGCGCAGTTTGATTTTTATCGTAATACCCGGATGCTTGCATCGGGGATAAAGGGCATGCGTATTCAACATAGGTTTTGTTGAATGGACCAGTCTAACCTTGGGGCAAATGAACATGATGGTAGCAGTTCCGGGATAATCAAAATGAATTGGGTAGACTACCCGAAACTATTGCAGGCATTTACGATATCCAATTACTCGATCCCAGTGTAAACCTTGAATGCTTTAGAGCAGAATAGTGGCCTTAATCGACGACCAATGAGTTCTTGTTACACCTACATTAAACCGCGAGGAACGCTTAAGAGTTAGAAAGTATAGTCATATCATACCCACCCTTCCTTCCATACCACCCTCCCAATCATCAGTACAATTATGCCATATGTAGTCATCCACGCATAGCCTGCTCCTATGAGCCCGTACTGCTGCATTAGCACGTAGCTCAATCCTAGCAGTAGCGCGCATCTCAGAGCATTAAATCTAACTATGCTCTCTATCTTCATCCTGACGTTCTGGATGGGCATGAACAGAGAATAAATTGCCACGAGGAAGCTTGAGATTGAGAAGATTTTTAGCAGATCGAAGGCGTCTACATACTCTGCCTTGAGAAGCCCGAGTAGCCTATCTCCAAAAAGTATGAGTGCCAGCGCCGCTGGCACTAGGAGTACGAAGATAGCACCTCCTGCCCGTAGAGCACTCTTCTTCAGTCCCTCGCCGTGGCAGCCTTCTACGAACAAGGATGTTCCAAAAGAACTAGGGATTATCAACACAACGTTGCCTATGGTGAAGGCTATATAGTACATGGCAGCCACAGTCGGACCCAGAATATTCAGCACCATAAGTGGGATGATCAGGCTATCTGCTGTTGACAGTATGCTCGATGTGTAATTCCCGGCTGAGAACCTGAAAGACCTGCGCATGAAGGCCTGATCCACCTCTAGCCGGATAGCTCCAAAGCTCCTCTGAAGCGCATATAGACCGAATAATGAGGCGAGCATATATCCCGAGCCAACTGACCCGAAGATCCCGAAGACCCCCAGAAACGCAAGGGGCACGAGAGCTGGAATTCGAAGAGCCATAAAGAGGTTCTGCAAAAAAAAATGGTCTGCCTTCCTGTCAGCGATGATTGCGTTTCCAGCTATGGTAGCCACAGAATTTACAACGCATATCAGCAGGAAAGCGAGGCCGAATCCGGGCACCCTCAGGAATAACATGGACGGGGCCATGATTTCAGCCAGAATGATGTATATTATTCCAGCAATGATGCAGGCCACTGTGGTCACTATCAGGCTTGTGCTAATTACCTTTCCCCTGTCCTCTGAGGGAAGGAAGCGAATGATGGTGGAGTCAAAGCCGAGCCTTGAAATGAGTATGACCAACCCGAGTGACGAGATAAGAGCCGTGGCCAGGCCAACCTGTTCGACTGTGTACAGCCGCGCTGCAATCATCCAGAAGATGAAGCCACAGCCTGCATTGAAGATGCTGCTGACGGCCATGAAGAAAGAGTTCCTGTACAGAGGATCGCTGGCTAGCCTTGCGATCTCTCGGTAGTTCAGACAGCTAATCTGCTTGACGTTCATGATTAAATTCCTGGCCCCAGACCGGCATCATTAGCCAGCCTTTCAAGGCTTTAGCAACTCTCTGCTCCTTTTCACGCCACACTATTCTCATAAGCGGATGGTTCATATACGTTCCTGCGGCAAAAGATAAGTCAACAATTTATATCGATTTGGTTCGTCTGCCTTATGCTTTCCTTATATACCTTTCAATAGGCCCCAGCGAAGTCACCACCCATACAGGAATCATATTCAGAAGCTTTCGGCAATGTGTCCCGGCGCCTCCTCGCTCCTGGGGGCGATTCTGTAGCGGGCAATCTCGTCCTCTATCTTGTGGTCAGTTCGTTTTTGATGAAAGTGTCCCTTCTACATTGGCCTGGTTTGAAGCAATGGGATTGTCTACAGATCGCTGCACTGAGGGAATAGCCGCCTCGTGAAAGACCGTATCGGCACCATTGAAAGCCTCTTTCAGTAGATCCAGATCGGTTATGCTTCCCTTGATGAAATTGATCCTTTCCATAATCTGATCGAGGTTTTCTTTTCGTCCAGTTGATTAATTATCTATTACTGTTACTTCGTGCTTCTTCAATAGCTCCTCAGCCAAATTTGAGCCGATGAAGCCTGCACCACCTGCAACTATAACTTTCATCAAATCATCTCAAAAAAGCCTCGGCTATCCAGCCATCTCCTCTTATCATAACCTCAATTCAGATGATGGCATGTAATAGCCGTCATTTAACAGCCATTTTGCATCGGATTCTTAATTCTATTCTAAAACAAAAGTCATTCTAAAGATTTAAAAAGGTTTCGGGACTGCACAACCAAAATCTTCACAAATAACCACATGCCTTGCTCAGTTACGAATCGCCAAAGCCTTCGCTGCCTGCTATCCCCTCTTATCATAACCTCAATTCAGATGATGGCGATTTAGATTGCTTTTCTCCAGCTGTCCGGGTCCTACGCTCTTTTTTAAATGTTATGCATTATGACTTCTTTTTTGCAGGCTATCGCCATGCTATTATTTTGGATGTAAGCGACCCTTTTGCTCAAATCTCTGAGAGCAGGCTCGCTGGACGCAAAAATAAATCCGTGATCCACGAGCCCAATGGCTAGGGGCATATCCCTTCTAAAGGCAGCAATCCTTCTTGGGTCTTCTGAGATCACGAGCACAGAATAGCAGCCTTCCAGTTCCTGAAATGCTTCAATGCAGGAATTTTGAAAGCTGCTGCAGCGCTTGGTCTTTTCCTCAATGAGGTGCGCTATAACCTCAGAGTCGGTGCTGCTCGCGAATTTATGTCCCTGATTGATGAGCCTCCTCTTGAGGTCCTTGTAGTTGCTGATTATGCCGTTGTGTGCTATTGCAATCCTGCCGGTGCAGTCAGTATGCGGATGGGCATTGGCAGTGCATACCCGACCATGCGTTGCGCGGCGGGTGTGAGCTATCCCGATATTGCCCAAAAGGTTCTTCAGATCGCTTTCTTTTACGGCCATGTCCATCCTTCCCACGCCCTTGCAGATCTTGAGCGAGTCGGATAGGATGGCAATGCCTACAGAATCATATTCAGAGCTTTCAAGGCTTCTCAGACCGCGCAGGAGAATGGGCATTGCGTTCTTTTTGCCGATGTATCCTATGATCTCGACCAATAGAGCGACTCCCCTTTTGATGCAAAGCCGACGGTTCCTCGCTATTTTTTGTGGGTGAACATAATGGGCCATGAAGCCTTTGTGTCTTTGTGCCTTTGTGGTGATCGGCATGCTACGAATTACCACAAAGACACAAAGGTACAAAGAAATATCTATGTCTGAGCTCTCAACTTATTTGAGCTTTTTGGCCCTTGCACAACCTATTTATGCTCCCCGTTTGATAAATTTGGAGAAGATGTCTGAAGGAATTGTCGATGCCCGAAAACAGAAAGGCTGATCTGAAGGTCTCTGGCATGGCCTGCGCCGCCTGCACTGCTGCCGTTGAGGGGGCTCTCATGAACCTGGATGGCGTCCTCTCGGCCCAGGTCAACTTGGGAAGTGAAACTGCAACAGTTGAGTATGACCCAGGGAAGCTGGGCCTTGTCGACCTGGAAAAGGCCGTTCGCAGTGCGGGCTATGATGTGATAGACGAGAAGGCAGTTCTCAAAATCGGGGGCATGGCCTGTGCCATGTGCGTGTCTGCTCTGGAGGCTGCCCTCAAGAAGCTTGACGGGGTGGTTGAAGCGCGGGTGAACCTTGCATCCGAGAAGGCTTATGTCACTTTTAACCCGCGAATGATCGGCCTGGCTGAGATGAATCGGGCTGTCGCAGATGCCGGCTATCAATTCCTGGGTCTGGCTGGTGATGAGGCGTCTGTTGACCGTGAGAAGGAGGCGCTTCAAAAAGATCTGGCCGAAAAGAAGCGGCGCATAATCGTCGGCTTTGCAGCAAGCATGCTGCTCATGGCCCTGATGTATCTGCCGATTCATCAGATCGTCCCAATGTCAATTCATGTGTCCTACCCAAATCTCATGGGCCTCATCATGCTAGTCATCTCGGCGCCCGCGTTCATCTACGTGAGCCTTCCGGTATTCAGGGCTGCTTTCAGGGCTCTGTCCAACCGGAGGCTGGATATGGATGTCATGTACGGCATGGGCATCGGCGTGGCCTATGCCTCCAGCATTCTCGGTACATTTGGAATTGTGCTCACGCCAGACTTCATGTTCTACGAGACTGCTGTGATGCTCGCCACATTCCTGACGCTGGGCCGCTATCTGGAGGCCCGGGCGAGAGGTCGCACAACTGATGCCATAAAGAAGCTGGTGGGACTCGCTCCGAAGAGGGCCACAGTTCTGCGAGATGGCCGGGAGACTGAGGTCTCGGTGGAGGAGGTAATGGCCGGCGATGTTCTTCTCGTCAAGCCCGGCGAGAAGATTCCCGCAGACGGGCTCGTGCTCGCCGGAGAGAGCTACGTTGACGAATCCATGATCACGGGCGAGAGCATTCCAGTTAAAAAGCAGCCGAAGAGCTTGGTCGTTGGCGGGACCATCAACAAGAATGGTTCATTTCAGTTCAAGGCTACTCGTGTCGGCAGAGACACCGCTCTCGCTCAGATCATAGCTCTCGTGGAGACAGCTCAGGGGTCAAGGCCGCCGGTGCAGAGGATTGCCGACCGGGCAGTATCCTACTTCATCCCGACAATCCTCGCCATCGCGGTCGCATCATTTGTCTACTGGTATTTTGTGGCCCACAATACGCTTCTCTTCTCACTCACCGCTCTCATATCGGTTCTTGTCGTGGCCTGTCCCTGTGCTCTGGGCCTGGCGACGCCCACAGCGATCACTGTGGGAATTGGCCGGGGGGCGGAGCTTGGCATTCTCATCAAGAGCGGTGAAGCCCTGGAAGCCTCGGAAAAGCTGGATCACGTAGCCTTTGACAAGACAGGCACATTGACGGTAGGCCGGCCCGATGTGACAGACATGGCCGCCTTTGGCGTGAGCGAGGAGGAAGTGCTGCGCCTGGCAGCCTCAGCCGAGCGGCCATCCGAGCATCCTCTAGCGGAGGCCGTCGTCAGAAAAGCCCTTGAGCAGAAACTCGTTCTCTCTGCCGCCGAGGGATTTTTAGCCCGGCCAGGAAAAGGCGTGCTGGCCGACGTGCAGAAGCACAGAGTTGTCGCAGGAAACCGGGGGCTTTTGGCTGAGGAGGGCATAAAAATCGGGCAACTGATGCTCGAAAAGGCATCAGACTACGAGTTGCAGGGAAAGACGGCAATGCTCGTCGCCATAGACTGCCTGGGCACGGGTGTATTTGCAATCTCCGACAGTCTCAAGCCCACTGCCAGGCAGGCGGTAGCAGACCTCATGAAGATGAATCTCTCAGTTATCATGATCACAGGCGATAATGCCAGGAGCGCGGCAGCGGTTGCAGGTCGGCTGGGAATTGCAGAGGTGCTCTCCGAGGTTCTCCCTGAGGATAAGTCCAGCAAGATCAAGAGAATTCAGGAAAAGGGCGGCAAGGTGGCCTTTGTGGGCGACGGAATAAATGATGCCCCGGCATTGGCCCAGGCCGACGTTGGCATCGCTATCGGCAGCGGCACGGATGTGGCGATTGAGACCGGAGATATCGTTTTAATGAAAGACGATCTATTGCATGCTGTCGCTGCCATTCAGCTCAGCCGCAAGGTGATATCTCGAATCAAGCAGAACATCTTCTGGGCCTTTGCCTACAATGCCGTACTGGTTCCGGTGGCAGCGGGTGCTCTCTATCCTGCGTTTGGAATAACCTTCCGGCCAGAGCTGGCGGGCCTCGCAATGGCTGCAAGCTCTGTAACGGTTGTGTCGCTCTCTCTACTGCTGAAGAGATATGTGCCGCCTACACTAAAAAATTGAGATGCTATTTTTGGCTTTCTAAAGGCTCGACTCTCTCCCGGTCTTGCAGCTTCTCTTGCTGGGATGTTTCGTATTATTGCAGGAGCCTTCTAAAATCTTCTTCAGTTATGCCTAGCTGCTTGAGTATTTCGTAGAATAGCCAACATCCAATATCGCTATTGCCATGAATGGGTATGGTAGTTGCCCTGCCATCTGAATGCTTCCACCGAGCGTGGCTGCCTTTTTGTCGCACCATCTGAAATCCGAGTTTTTTGGCGACCTTCTGCAGATCTCTAGCTTTGGCAGGCATGAACAGCCTTCACATCAACATCTTCTGGGAGCATTCGTCCTTCTTCTTCGTGCTCTTCTCGAATCATGTCGAATACATTGAGCAGCTCAGTTTGTGCCTCATCCGGAGTTCTTCCCCAGGCATGGCAACCAGGAATAGCAGGTACGAAGGCTACGAATGTACCGTTGTCTTCCGGGCGGAGGACAACGGTGTAATCGTAAAGTCGTTTCATTAGGGGTTATTTCTTCGTGTGAAGATATAAACCTAATCTGCAATTTCGAGGGATTACTTTCGCCCCGCGTGGATATTGGCTATATCTTTTGAGCCCGCAGATTAATCCAATGGTCACTCTTGAGAAGATGGCCCACCTGGCAGAGGAAAGCAGGTTCGACTCCCTGGGCCTGGCGGCTGGAGTAGATGAGAGGAAACTTATAGCTCTTGGAAAGGGCACCAGCCATGACGTCTGTGCCTCCACATACTCTCCTCGCGATACGCCTCTGCCCGGCATCTGCCATGCTTTTACCCAGGACGGCAGATGTGTGAGCCTCTTCAAGACCCTTTTCACCAATCGCTGCAGCCATCAGTGCAGCTACTGCACCAATGCCTCGAGCTGCAGCTCCAAGCCCCAAATATTCTCCTATACCCCGGAGGAGCTTGCCAGGATCACACTCACCCTCTACCGTGGAAATTACATTGAGGGGCTCTTTCTCTCCTCCGGGGCCGGAAGAGACGAGGACCGGATCATGGAGAAGATCGTTGAGACTGCCAGGCTGCTTCGGAGCAAGCACTCCTTTTCCGGATACATTCATCTCAAGGTATTGCCCGGAGCCTCACAGGCCCACATTCAGGAGGCCATGCTTTTGGCTGATCGGGTCAGCATCAATTTGGAGGCCCCATCAGCCTCGCGTCTTGGCGATATCTGCTCCACCAAGAGCTACGAGAGCGATATTGTTCAGAGGCAGAGGTACATCAGCCGGTTCATGCATGATCTGAGAGCTGAGGCCGGCGGCAGATCTCGCATTCTGCCGGCAGGCCAGACCACTCAACTGGTTGTTGGCGCAGCTGGGGAGAGCGATGAAGAGATATTTCAAAGCATGCTTTACGAATACAGGGAAATAGGGGTGAAACGGGCATACTACAGCGCCTTCTCCCCTCAGCAGAAAACCTCCTTTGAGTGCCGACCAGCTCAGCCGCTCTGGCGAGAGCATCGCCTCTACCAGATGGACTGGCTCTACCGGGTCTACCACTTCCATGAAAGCGAGATCCGCCAGGCATTCAGCGATTCAGGATTTCTCGCCAATGCCGATCCAAAAATGGCCATAGCCAGGGAGCATTTGGATCAGCCAGTTGACCCCAATGCCGCATCCTACCAGGAGCTTTTAAGGGTTCCGGGCATCGGTCCGAAGAGCGCAGAGAGGATTATCGCCTACAGAAAGAGGCAGCCGTTAGCAGCTAAAAGCCAGTTGGCGGCGATGGGTGTCCGGATCAAGAGGGCAGCGCCGTTTCTAAAGATCAATGGCTGGAGAGACACCACTCTCCTGATGTGGCAGGCCTAAGAATGAAGATTCCGGACAATTTTCTTTTTTATCTGTCCATGCACAGGGAGTGCAATGAGCGGCTGCTGGTCCGGGCGAAGGAGATCCCAGCGAAGGATCTGGAGGTCTCACTTGAGAGAGAGGACATCCGCATAAAGAAGATGGTCCGTGATGTACTGGGCGAAGTCCACAGGATGAAGGCTTTTGTCAGGCTCTCAACATGCTGCGACCTTGTGCTCTTCGGCTATCTCAAGCCCAGACACAGGATTGCAGAGCACATCTGCGATCACCTCGCCCGCAGAAATGCCGAAATTATCGTGGTGTTGGGAAACGGCAGCGAAAGCTGGGCGTGCCTTTTCCGCGGCAGCCGGGTCTGGCGGGATCACGGCTCAGGATTGACCCAAACGCTGGAAAGGCTGAAGGCTGCCCTACCCGAGGATGCAGTGGCCTGCAAGCCGGGGCCGGATCCAGAAACCCTCTGGCAGGCCTACTATGACAGCCAGTACTGCCCGGAGAGGAAAAACCTCTTGGCATATCACAAAAATATGCCCAGAAGAGACCAGGAGGCCGCTGGCCTACGGCTTGTGCAAAACAAGAAAAATGTCACTCTTGACGACTTTTTCGTCTCCTCGCCATCTTCTGCGGGTGAACATAATGAGTCCTGAAGCCTTTGTGTCTTTGTGCTTTTGTGGTGCAGCAGATCGCCACAAAGAAATGTGCTCAAATCCCCTTTAGAGCCTCCTCGAATATCTCGACTCCCCGGTCTATCTCCTCTTTCGTGATGATCAGCGGCGGCACAAACCTGACCACTGAGTCCCCGGCAGATAGCAGGATCATGCCTCTCTCCAAAGCGTTCTCAATGACCATTCCGCATTTTTCCGTCGCAGGGTCTCGATTCTCTTCCACCAGCTCAACTCCGATCATGAGCCCGATGCCCCGCACGTCTCCGATGATCGGATGATTCTCCTGAAGCTCCTTCAGCCGCTTCATGAGATAGCGCCCTTTTTCTGCCGCCTTCTCTCCTAGCTTTTTCGTCTCCATGAACTCAAGAGTGGCGAGCCCTCCTGCGGCTGCGAGAAGATTTCCTCCGAATGTGCTGGCATGAGTTCCCGATGGCCAGCTCATGATCTCCTTTTTCGAAAGGGTCGCTCCAAGAGGAATTCCTCCGCCGATGGACTTGGACATGCAGACGATGTCTGCCCGAACGCCGAAATTATCGAGAGCCAGGAATTTGCCCGTTCTATAGCCACCGCTCTGTATCTCATCGGATATGAAGAGAATGTCGTTCTCCTGGCAGATCCTCTTCAGCTCTTTATGAAACTCTTGAGGCGGAACTATGAATCCGCCCTCTCCCTGGATCGGCTCGACAACAATTGCCGCCGTATCCTCAGAGGAGAGCTCTCTTTTGAATATGACCTCTTCGATCTCCAGCGCACATGACGCGCCGCAGCCGGGATACTCCAGGTTTAAGGGACAGCGATAGCAATAGGCATAATGAGAGTGAACGACCGGCAAAGACGGAAAGAATTTTTTGTGTTTGACCTTTGAGCTTGTGAGCGAGAGGGCTCCTAGAGTCCTGCCATGAAATGCCTGATAGAATGCAATCATGCTCCTTTTCCTGGTATACCAGAAGGCGAGCTTCATGGCAGCTTCGACGGCCTCGGCACCGGAATTGGATAAGAAGACCTTCTCATAACCGGTCATGCTGCAGAGCTTCTCTGCTAGCTTTACAGGCATCTCGGCCCCAAAATCCGAGAAGCCACAGTGCACCATTTTATCCATCTGGGCGGATACGGCCTCTTTGACCTTCTTGCAGTTGTAGCCGATGTTCATCACAGCCACGCCTGCTGCAAAATCCAGGTAGCTATTGCCGTCAACATCAAATAGAGTAGAGCCTTCCCCTCGATCGACTACCAGCTCATAAGGGCGAGTAAGGTTGGGCATGACAACGCTGTCCCGGCGCAGGATGTCTCTGGATTTATCGCCTGTATTCCCCATTCTCATTATGCCACCTTCCTATCATCACAGCCTCCTGCATCGATCTGAGCCTTTTGCAGCCTTCCGCTGTAATCGAAATAGACTGTTTTCAGCTCTGTGAACTCGTCTATGGCTGTTGTGCCGGCCTCACGCGTGCCGTTGCCCGTGCCTTTGACCCCGCCAAATGGCAGATGAACCTCTGAACCAATAGTGGGGGCATTTATGTATGTGATTCCTGCCTCAATTTTCTCGATAGCTGTAAAGGCATTCTTGATGTTGCCTGTATAAATCGATGAGGAGAGCCCATAGTCCACTGAGTTGGCGATCTCTATGGCCTCATCAAGTCCTCCTGCAGCCATCAGAGAGAGAACTGGTCCGAAGATCTCTTCCTTGGCGATCTTCATCTCCTCTGTAACATCCGAAAAAATTGTTGGCTCAAAGAAATATCCCGGAAGAGGCCTGGCCCTTCTGCCGCCGAGAACCATCCTCGCGCCCTCATCCAATCCAATCTGCACAAACTTCTCCACTCGGTCGATCTGCCGGGCATTGATCAGTGGCCCCATATCCACGCTCTCGTCCAGGCCGCTGCCAAGCTTCAACTGCTCTGCTCTCGTGAGCAGCCTCTTGATAAATCCCGGCAGCAGCTTCTCATGCACTATGACCCGGCTGGCAGCAGTGCACCGCTGTCCAGTCGTCCCAAAGGCTCCCCAAAGCACCCCATCAACTGCCAGCTCTAAATCCGCATCATCCATGACAATTATGGGGTTCTTGCCACCCATCTCAAGTGAGACTCTCTTCATGTCTTTGCTGGCAGCACCAAGTATCCATTTGCCGGTATCAAGGGATCCTGTGAAGGATATTGCCCGGACTTTGCTGTTCCTGACCAGTGCAGCGCCAACCGTATCGCCATCCCCCGTAACAAGGTTTATGACGCCTTTTGGTACTCCTGCCTCGACCAGGATCTTTATCAGCTCAATTGCCAGAAGCGGCGTGTCGCTTGATGGCTTGAGAACTATCGCGTTTCCTGATATGAGTGCTGGCATTATCTTCCATGCCGGGATGGCTATTGGAAAGTTGAACGGAGTAATCAGGGCCACAACGCCGATAGGGCGATGCATCGTCATACAGAATTTATCCGGCAGCTCCGAGGTCGTGGTCTCTCCTAAAAGCCTCCTTCCTTCGCCAGCGGCATAGTATGCCATGTCTATGGCTTCCTGGACCTCACCTCTTGCTTCCTTTAGAATCTTTCCGTTTTCAATGGTGAGCAGGCGAGCAAGCTTCTCTTTTCGCTCCTCGAGCTTTTTCGCAGCGGAAAAGAGAATCTTTCCCCTCAGGGGAGCAGGCATCTGTCTCCATGAATCGAATGCATCTTTTGCGCTGTCCACCGCATGGTTGACATCCTCGATTGATGCCCTCTGAAATATTCCGATCGGCTCAAGAGTTGCAGGATTGATATCTGGAAAAGTCTGATGTTCTTCCGAGTCCAACCATTCTCCATTCAGGAAAAGTTTATACTCATTCATGGCCAAAACCTATGTTATTATTTGAGACAGCTACTATTTAGAGCATTGTCCAAATGAATCAACTATCTGTGCATTGATACAGGAGCACCCGGAGCATCCAGGAGACTTCATGGATTTTAAAAGCGCGAACCGAAAAAGAATCGGCAAACGGGAGAGAATTTTAATCCTCGGAGCAGCTGGCAGAGACTTTCATAATTTCAATGTCTTCTTCCGAAACAATCCTGTGTTCGAGGTCGTGGGGTTCACTGCAGCCCAGATCCCAGAGATTGCCGGTCGCATGTATCCTCCTGTGCTTTCCGGCGAACTCTATCCGGAAGGTCTTCCTATCTGGCCTGAGGATGATCTTGAGGATATCATCCTAAAATACAGCGTTGAAAGGTGCATTCTGGCTTATAGCGATTTGAGCTTCCAGGCGGTAATGGACCTGGCCAGCCGGGTGCTGGCGATAGGCGCAGACTTCGGGTTTCTCGGCGGATGGCATACGATGCTAAAATCCGAGAAAGTAGTGATAGCAGTCTGTGCAGTCAGGACAGGCGCGGGAAAGAGCCAGGCTGCCAGATACTTGGCAGATCATATCCGATCAAGAGGCCTGAAGGTAGCAGTTGTCAGGCACCCGATGCCCTACGGAAATTTGGCAGATGAGGCAGTTCAGAGGTTCTCATCTCTAGAAGAGCTGGATGCTGCATTTCTGACGATCGAAGAGAGGGAAGAGTACGAGGGCCACATAAATAGAGGTTCTATAGTTTACGCTGGCATAGACTATGAAAAAATATTGAGGCTGGCAGAAGGAGAAGCGGATGTGATAATCTGGGACGGCGGGAACAACGATACGCCTTTCATCAAGCCGGATCTGTGGATTGTGGTTGCCGACGCCCTCAGGCCGGGGCATGAGGTCTCCTATTACCCTGGAGAGACGAACTTCAGAGCTGCAGATATAATTGTGATCAACAAGTCCAATTCAGCATCAAAAGAGGATATCGAATCGATAGAAGTCAATGCTGCAAGGTACAATCCAAAGGCATCCGTTGTGGTGGCCGGCTCAGAGGTCACAGTTGAAAATCCGGAAGCTATAAGGTCCAAAAGTGTGCTTGTGATCGAGGACGGTCCTACAATAACTCACGGGGAAATGGCCTACGGCGCCGGAGTTGTGGCTGCAGAGAAGTACGGTGCGGCAGAGATCATTGATCCCAGGCCGTTTGCAGTTGGATCTTTAAGGGAATTGTTCTCGAAGTTCGGACATATCGGCAATGTTCTGCCTGCTATGGGATACTATCCTGAGCAGGTCAGTGAGCTGGAAGAGACCATAGACAACGCAAAGTGCGATTCCGTAGTAATCGCCACGCCTGTTGACCTGCGCCGGCTCATAGAGATCGACAAGCCTTCGACGGCGGTGTTTTATGAGCTTGTGGATATGAAACGGCCTTTTTTAAAAGATAAAATCGATGAATTCATCTCCAATTGCTCATCCCTTTCGGGCAAGGCCAGGGTCGGACCTGCTGAAGATGCTGCCGCTCCTGGAGGGCAGGAAGCTCGCGGCCAATGCCATTAGTGGTCCCATGATCAGGCCCGAGCCGGCCAGGAGAGCTATGGTTCCGAAGACCGCCAGAAGGGCTCTTTGCAGTATCCCCGCCTCTCCTCTGGCAAGGCGGATGCATGTCACGCCGAGGAGAGCATGGAAGAATGCGATGAGAACCGTAATGTAGACATCAGGCCCGAAGGTAGCGCGGGTGAGAGAGAAGACCATCTGGTTTAGTACTGCAGCGCTGGAGGCCAGGAAGAGAAATCCGGCCAATGATCCTGCGAGACAAAAGGAGGTCCGTCGAGAGCCGCGCCAGAAGAAGAGCAGCGCCACGACCTCACCGACAAGGTAGGGTATGAGAATCATGCCGAGGCTCTGGCCTTCCCAGAGGTAGAGAGAGATGAGCCTGATGGGTGTGATGATCCTGTCTGAGAAGCTCAAAATCTCTCGGTAGCCCACATCCAGGCCATAGTGTCCTATGGTGTTGTTTGTGTTGCTGGTTCCGATGGTGCCGTTGCTATCTCTGTCGGGTTCATTGCTGTAGACTGCCGCATAATACCTGGCAGATTCGGGTGCGGTGATGTTGATCTCCGCGAGGATGATGCGGCTGCTGGGTCCGAATGGCTCGTAAGTTGCCGCTGTCGCCTTTGGCTCGGCTGCCATTATCTTCAGATCAGATGCCTCTCTTGGCAGGGCCGGCAGAATGTCGGGCTTTTGTCCCTCCATTAGTCCCGGACCTATCAGGATAAGCGCTGGTGAAAATGCCTGCTCGTTCCTGTCTGCGGACTTGAAAAGCGAGAGATAAATCCTGTCGCCCTTCTGAATATCGAGGCTGTAGTAGTGCGTCACATTTCCGTAGAGCGATCCATAAATTGTCCAGGACTTCTCAGAATCGGAGATGTGCATGGCTTGGGTGATGTTCTCGTTTTCTCCGGCCATCAGTGGCACGCTGGCTAATGCCGGAGAGTGCAAGGCGAGAGATAGCAGGGCAAGCAGAATGAAGCCAATTGGGACGCGGGATTTCACGGCTTTATTGAAGGCACAATTGGTATTCAACATTTCGCTTTGCAATTGCAGCGCGCTGCCAATAAATTTATCATTTATGCCATGCTACAGCTTGACCACAGAAATTAGTGGAGGTTGGTGTGATGATTCATAAAAATGGAGCAATTCTAGGACTATTGTTCATGGTAGCGATGCTCTGCACTGGCATGAGCCTTGCCCAGGATAGCGTAGCGGCAAGGACTGGCATCACTGACGCTACTAAAGAGCTTGGCCTCAATGAATTCTCTGCGGCGGTGGATAGCGCAGGACTCGCTGGTGTCCTGAATGACGAGGGAGTGCTCACATTCGGCTCCGGATCGTTTGTGATCTTCGCTCCGAGCGATGAGGCATTTCTCAGAGCGTCTGGCGTCGTTGATTTGAACGCCATAAAGGAGAACCCAGCCGAGCTGAAGAGAGTCCTCTTCCATCACATAGTCTGGAATGCCGGCAGCTTTGATAACATCTCTGAGGTCTCAACAGTCAAAACCTTGCAGGGGGAAATTTTGACCCTGAACAGCACCGATTCTGCCTGGCTGGCGGCAGACGGAGCCAATGTCACGGCATCACAAAAATACGACAGCGGTATCATTTACGTCGTCGACAGAGTGCTTCTACCCGAGACCGACTCGTCTATGGGAGTGGCTGAGGCGGCCAACGATTTGGGCGCCAAGAAGTTTGCAGACGCTCTTAAGTCCTCCGGGCTTGCTGACACGCTAAACGGCCAGGGCTTGATGGGAATTGGGGACCTTGCTGCGGGGCCGTTTACAGTCTTCGCACCAAGCGATGAGGCCTTCTCAAGCGCCAAATCCTCAATCGACGCCATCAGCAAGAAGGACTCAGGAATGCAAAACCTTCTCTCCTATCATGTGGTTGATGCCCAGGGGCTGCTCGACATCACTGCATCCAACTCCATGAAGACGATGCTTGGCGACTCCCTGGCGGTTGATACGAATCTCAGCCTGGTTGGCGGAGCCAATGTCATCGGTTCAGAGAGGTTTGACAACGGCATTGTCTACATCATCGATCAGGTGCTGGTGCCAATCAGCCTGAGCATGTAATCGGGTATGCAGAGAAATTTGCAGTCCATTTTTTTGGGATCTGAACTGCTCTTTTTGTCTCTTCGTTGTTCTCTATGGACGAACACAATTCCCTGAGCAATTGAATACATCATCCGCGCTGAGGGATGCCTGATTTTGAGGCAGGATGAGATAATAGTCCTCGGAGCCGTTGATCCAGTCGTTGATCCAACCATTGATCCAGCCATTCTTATCCCGATTGATGGATCTGCTGTTGTTCAGGGCGAAATTCTTGGAAATATGATAAGTTCCGACGTATTCCTCTTCTATCTCGATGGCAGGGTTTTTCCAGGCGCTGGTCATCGGATCCACACCGCCGTTATTGATTCGACCTGGCTCCCCGTCTCCCACGAGAACACCGATGCTGACCCTGCCGCTGGTGACTGTCTCATCGATCTGCATCTGAGTTGAGGCTCTACTGGTGCTCCCAAAATGGTCACTGCTGCCAGAGGAGCTGGCGGAGTAACCCGAACTGCCTGAGACCTCCTGGGCAAAGCTCACCTCATGGCTCATGGAAGTCGCGGAGTCTGCATTGGCGATTACTGTCCTGCTCCCGGAGCCAAGGCCCACGGCAATGGGGTGAGTTGAATAGTAGCCGCTTCCAACCGAGAGGTCCACTGGAGAGCTTGTGAACTCCCTCTGGTTGGACAGAGCAATGGACGAATTGTTGCATAAACCGGAATATAACGAATTTGGGGATGCACTATCGTTATTCTGGATAAGATCTCCTGAAAAGGCGTCTGCAAAGGCCGTGACTGAAATGATTGCGGGTGCGAATAAGAGCATGACGGACAATAATCGGAATGCTTCATTTCCAGAATTTTTTCTCTGCATCGTGTCCTATCTTTTGTGCCCAGCATATATTTGAATCGTTCGCAGTTCAGGGATTGAGCCTCCAGACTGTGTAATTGAGAAACCCGGCAAAGCTCACCCAGAGAATATAGGGGATCAGGAGCAGGGCCGCCTCACGCCTGATTGACCAGAATGTGACGATTGTTTGAAGTATCAGCAGCCACAGGAGCACAATAACAAGAATTCCTGCCAGGGGCGACTGCAGGCTGAAGAAGACGTAGGACCAGAGCACATTGACCAGAAGCTGGGCGGCAAATGTTGCCAGGGCGGCTCTGTAGTTTTGGCTGCCCTGGCCGCCATGCCAGATCAAGAAGAGTGAGAGCCCCATCATTGCATAGAGAGCTATCCAGACTGCAGAGAAGATAAAACCAGGCGGATTGAACCAGGGCTTGTTAAGTGTCTGATACCATGTGGCGACCGAGCTGGCCGTAAAAAGTGAGCCTACAATTCCAGCAGCCTCGCAGACTCCGATGCACACGATAATCTGCCCCGCCTCTTTTGCCGTTATGGATTTCATCAGAATATGATCTCCTCGTCTTCTGCTCGCCAGAATGGGTTGACAATGCAGATGAATTTTAGATCTTTTTCGCTCGTATTTTGCAGGTGCTGAATAGAGCCGGGCGGAATAAGTATGGCTTGGCCGGGCCGAACTTCTCTGAGCTCGGAGTCTATGTGCATCAATCCCTCACCTTCCAAGATGAGGTACACCTCGGAGGAGGTTTTAAGGCGATGGGGCAGAGAGGTGGCGCCTGCTGGCAGCAGCGCGTGAGCGATGCTATACGGAAGCTGCACACGGTCACGCTCAGGGTGAAGGAGCTCCGTGAGATATGTCAGGTCCATGGCCTGAAAATATTGGCATTTTGCCAAATCTTTAGCAATCATAGATGACCAGATTTCTCTTTTTAGTGATTATCGTATTTAAGATCCAATCAACTAAATCTGGCATTCTTGAAATCATCCTGACCAGATTAGGGGTGAGCGGAAATTCGTCCCTTTGGTTGCAGCCTTCCTCTACTTCGTTTCTCTTGCTTATGGCATCGTTGATGAGGTATGCGAATACCGAATAAAGTCCTCCTTCGTCGCTTAAAGATAGCCCGTCGATGATGTGCATCTGGATATTCTCTCCTGTCGCATCGCAGGTTCGAATGCATAGAGAGGCTCGGCTGTCTGCTAACAGGATGAAGAAGTACCTTTCCGGGTGCCAAAGCAGGTCACAGCGCAAATTCCTATGATTGACCTCTATTCCAATCCGCATCTTACTCACGATCCATGCCGACTTCATTCAAATCCTAATAATATAATCTTAAATAGTGATCGTTTATGGAGTATATATTTTTTGGTCGAACATCCGCTGAGCATTTATCTTTGGAGGATTGATATGGGGCTTAAATGCGTCTGATTGAGATATTTGATTCGATACAGGGTGAGGGCCCGGCAATGGGAAGGCCGGCTACCTTCGTGAGGTTTGCCGGATGCAATCTCCGATGCCAGGGATGCGATACAGATCAAAAGGCGCACTGGCAAATGTCACTTCCTGATGTTTTAGCCAGAATTCGAGGAGATCGCGTGATCATCACAGGAGGGGAGCCCACAATGCAGATGAGGGAGTTCTCTGAGTTGATCTCACTCCTGCACAGCCACGGCAAGGAGATTCACATTGAGAGCAATGGCACCAATCCGATCGCCGAGGAAATTTTAAAGAAGATCCGATATGCAGTGATCAGTCCAAAGAGAGGCTCAGATTTTCATCTCAATTTTTGGGCTAGCAAGGAGAATGTGCACCTCAAGTTTGTGATGGGCAAGGCTCCGTGGTGCTGGACATCGAGTCTTTTAGAGCCATATCTGCCCACCCTCGATAGAAGTCGGGTCTGGATAATGGCCTACGGCACAGATCAGGAGATGATGGGTGCGAGAGTTGCCTGGGATCTGGCGATGAAACTCGGGATAAATTACTCCGACCGGCTGCATATCAGGCTCTTGAAGAGATAGAAGGGGATGGATCCGCCCGCCGGGAGTAGTCAGAAAAGTTGGGCTGGGCGGCCAAATATATGATAATATCCGCAGATATGAGTAGATTTGCCGTGCGGGGCGAAAGTAATCGTAATAGTAGGAGGGATAGACTTATGAGGATGATCGAGATCGAGATCTTAGGAAAAGGCAAGTCTCTGGCAAAGCTGGATGAGAGAAATCCAAAAATCAGAGAGGCGTTCTTCGACTCTCTGCCGATCGAGGGCACAGCGAACCTCTGGGGCGAGGAGGTTTACTTTGATGTTGCCATGCAGATGGAAAACGAGAATCCTTCGCCCTCTGCTGTCGCGGGCGATGTCTGCTATTGGTCGCCGGGGCCCGCATTTTGCATCTTCTTTGGCAAGACCCAGCCTTATTCTGCGGTAAACCACATCGGTAAGGTGACAGCGGGACTGGAGATATTCAAAACGGCAGAGACGGGGGACCGAATTGTGATCAGAAGGCGGTAAACTGTCTAACACCGCTCTTTTTCCGCGACGCGCAGAGAGACCCCAGAAAGCAGGCAAATTCCAAGGAGACCGCAGAAGCATTTGTGGGATGCGTTTCATGCTTTTTGCCGACATCTTGATAGTGATTGGCTCATGTCATCCCTATCTGTTCTTTTATTGCTTTGATATCTGCCTGCACTTGCCTCATACTCATTCCGTGTCCTGGTTGGATGTCTTCTCTTAAGCCCTTTACTTCTTCTAAGACCTGAGGAATAACGTCTGTGTTTGCTTTCATTTGTGGTATCATATCGGTGTTCTGGCGCACTGCCTTGATATCAACTTTCATCTCTTTGATGTCACCCTTCATCTCTTTGATGTCGACTTTCATCTCTTTGATGTCGACTTTCATCTCTTTGAGGTCGTCTCTCATATCAAGCAGCAGTGGGATGGCCTTGTCCAGCTGGACGAATGAGCATAGCATAGCTACCTCACTAGTTCGCCCAACGTAGCCGTCGTAGGGCTCGGAGGTCACTGTGGTGACTTCGGCCAGTTCCGGTTTATCTTTCTCAACTGTCTTCAAGAAAGCTTTGATTCTGCCCTCATCTCCTTTCACCAGAGCTATTACCTCCTGGTGGTCTTCCTCATCCCAGTTGTAGGTGGAGAGGCCCGGCAATGCCATGTTCATAGCATGTTTAAGCAAAAACACACGATAGCCCACATCATGGACTTTGGGACCAATAATCTTGATCTTCAGCTTCATAGTCGTCTTTGATATACATCCACAAGCTATTTGATTGTTTCCTAGATTGTGGGCAGTCTGCCAAGAGTCTATATCTAACAGCTGGCTTTGCATGTAAAGTCGTGTCTGCAAATAAAGTCTCGCGCCTGCAAATAAAGTCTGAGCGCGCTCACACATCTGTATTTAAAAGTACTAACGAATATCCTTATCACAAACCCCCACATTTTTAACTTGTGTAATTAGTTCATGTGAGCAGGCAACTCCCAATAACCTTTAATAATGCCACCTATACTCTTGCTGTGGTATTATGACCGACGATAGAGCTATGATATTCATTGATGGCCGGAATATTATGGGGGGTGCCTACAGATTTGGCGGTATTAAAATCGATTATCTCAAGCTAGCAGAGTTCTTATCTCGCAATCGAAAATTAGAATGCGTGAATTATTATAACTCGATTCCAAACAATCCCGAAAACGACCCTGACATCCAAAAAGGCATAGATAAACAACTCGGATTTTACAGTTTCTTGGAGCATTCTGGATTCAAGACAACCATAATCCCCTTGAAAATGAGAACAATAAAATGTGATTGCTGGCAATGTGGAAAAACAATATCAACAGAGAAACCACAAGAGAAGGGTGTAGATGTTGCCCTGGCAACTGATATGCTCTCATTGGCCATAGATGGTGCTTATGATGTAGCTATATTGGTTTCTGGTGATTATGATTATCATAAAGCAGTAGAGGCGATTAAAAAGCGCAGTCTTTGTGTTGAAATTGCATATTTTAAAAATTGTGGCATAACTCCTGAATTCATCCAATTGGCCGATCGTTTTATCGATCTGGGAACGAGCGTAGAGAAAATAAGGTTTACAAAATGAGAGTGGTATGCCGGACGGCCAACTTACGTTGTTTAAAGGGATCATCAAATACGCCCTACCGCCCGTTTAGTTGTTATTAGCAATAGCATACTTAGTTTTGATACTTATAGGTTTCTATATTAAAATCGTTTCTCTGAGCAGATCCAATTCTTAATTGCCTCGTTGATGGCGATCTTTAAATTCCCTTTCTTCATCCCAATGCGTTTTGCAACTTCATTCCTAAACTGCTCATCCAATTCGTCATCTATTACCAAGTTGATGCGCGCCATATGAGATAATAAGCACTTAAAACTATATCAACCTATGCACATATGCACCAGTTATTTATACAATGCGTGCATAAGTGTATATCATGCCAGAATACTCATCTCGTGAAACTCGCGGAAAAGCAATAGCAGAAAACGGCAATGTCAAGAAAGTTAATGATCACTCATTCAAAGTCAAATCCCAATCGGGAACCGGCATCTATGAAGTCAAATCGACACCAAACGGCATGACCTGCACCTGTCCCGATTTTGTTTATCGCGGCGGAAAATGCAAGCATATTCAGGCCACGCGATACTATCTTGAAATCGAGAAGGACACGCCACAAGGCACCGTTACCGAAAAGGTCCACCTAACTTATAGGCAGGCATGGAACGCATACAACGCCGCGCAGAAAGCGGAGGTCAAGCTCTTTGATGAACTGCTGAAGGACTTGGTTAAAGCCATTCCAGAGCCTGAGCAAACGATGGGCAGACCGCGCCTATCTCTGCAAGAATCTACATTCTGCGCGATACAAAAGGTCTATTCGCAGCTATCTAGCAGGCGCGCGCATAGCCTCTTCCAGAACGCCACAGAGAAAGGACAGATAAGCCACGCACCCAACTTCAACCAACCATCAATCCTCTTCAGGAATCCAGATATAACGCCCATCCTGCATGAGTTAGTCACACTTTCTTCCTTGCCCGTTGCTGGAATCGAAGTTGATTTCGCAGTCGATTCAACTGGATTCAGGACAACCACATTCAGCGCCTACAACGGTGTGAAGCACGGCCAAAAAAAAGAGCATCAATGGGTTAAAGCTCGCCTTTGCGCAGGGGTAAAAACCAATGTGGTTGCTGCTGTGGCGATTACTGATGGCAATAGTAACGATTCGCCTCAGTTTGGACCATTGGTCAAGAAGACTTCTGAGGGGTTCATCATCAATGAAATCTCAGCAGACCTGGCATACTCATCAAGGGCGAACCTGCAAACCGTAGCTAATGCAGGTGGCAAGGCATACATACCCTTCAAGAAGAATGCAACTGGCAAAGCAAGAGGCTCAACCCTTTGGGGCAAGATGTACCACTACTTCCAGCTTAACCGCGATGAGTTCATGGAGCACTACCACAAGAGGAGCAACATTGAGGCTACGAACGCCGCCATAAAGAGGAAGTTTGGTGAAACTCTGAAATCAAAGAATCCTGTCGCTCAAGTGAATGAATTACTTGCTAAAATAATTGCGTACAACTTAACGGTAGTAATCCATGAGATGTACGAAAATGGGATCAACCCAGAGTTCTTGCATTTAGGTCGGTCCGATATCAACCAACTCGCTTAGATAATCTTCCAACGATTGGGGAAAATCGGGATTATCAATGACACCGTTATAAATTTTTATATTTTCAAACTCGCGTATATCAGGAAAGTTGGCAACTTTGTTTCCAGAAATAATTATCCCATAAGGAACCCTTAGGAGATTCAATGTGCCGTGTAATTTTATTACATCAGGCCAACTAGCTTTCATTTTACATTCTATTATTATTTTTATTTTATCACTAATTTTTATAGAAGTATCCAACTCAGTGATATGATCAGTGTCGGGCACGTCGTTGCTAAAGTCTTTGACGTCCTCGATAACATCAACCTTATTTAAAAAGTCTTTAATGTCGATAAATGACGATTCTTTCGTGGATTCTTCAATCTTGATACTATATATTATATTTAAATCTTCTCTGTGAAAATGGTCTTTCAGTAATTCGTAAACCCACACTTCTAACATTTTTCCTTTCTCTTCATTCTTTATCCAAAGCTCAACTAACGGATCACAGATCCTGTAAAAAATTGCAATAGGCTCTTCGTTGGAGTATCTTTCACTTGGTATCAAATGTAATTCCCGCTCAACATCTATGGTGTATGTTTCAGGTGCGAATAGCCCCATATCCTGCGCACTAGTGCAAACATCACTTGTGATTTTATTTAATTTTTTATGAAAAACCACATCAGATTCTAGTCGCATCAAATAAAAGAAATAAAACAAATTCCGTTCTCGACTTTTTGTCAAAATGGAGGGAAATAAAGACGTGTTCTTGATAAACCCATATATCAATTTAGACTTCCCCTTGCCATTGAAGTGATCTGAAAACTTGTTTCGTATAAAAAAATCCCGCAGCGTCGTATCATCATTGATTTTTTTGCATAAACTGATAAATGAAGACTCCTCGTAGATCTCATCTAACGAGTATGTGCCTATATATTTTCCGTTTATTTTAATATTTTTCCGGGTCGTCATAATTCAATACTTGCTATATACATATTCCAATATTCTTTTTAATGGAACATTGGAAAGCTTTTTAATAGCATCCTTCGATTCCGAGTCTAGGGATATATCTGGCATGCTTTCTTGCACACTTTTTTCTTGATCAGATAATTTATATGTATACCTAGTATATTCACCCAGGTTTTCTTCGTTCTCGACAATATCTCCTTGCATAATCATTTGATCTATGGTATCAATAAGATCTTTTGAGTAAGGCCCATAATAGTGTTTTGAGTAATCAAATAACGGCGGAAGCCCAAGCTCCTTTTGGCCCAAAAAAACGATTTTTTGCAATCGCGTTCTTCCTCGTATTTCGGGAACTAGCTTTAATAATGCAAGAAGAAGGCTTCTTTTCTGCTCGAATTCTTCCTCTTTCATTTTGTCATCCTCGTCGAATCTAAACCAATGGAGTTTATAATATATAATTCTATGGCATGGAGTGAAAGTGATCATTTGCTTAACAAATCATTTCTTATTTAAAATAATAATTATTATCAATATTCAGAGTAACACGCCTTTAGGAAGTTCCTTTCCCGCTAAACCGATCTGCAAATAAAGTAGGGGCGTGAATGGTGGCTGCAAAAAAAGTCGGTCATTTCGGCGACTTAATTTGCAAAGCCCTAACAGCTAGAACCTTTAAATACGAGAAGCTGCATCGCTTGCAAAGAGCGGCTGTGGTCCAGTGGTTATGACATAGGCTTCCCAAGCCTGTAACCCGGGTTCGAATCCCGGCAGCCGCACGTTTTCTTCTCACACAAAATTGCAGGGAAATATCGTTCGCCCCGGTCGGACCTGACCTCTCGAAGTGTTCTGGGCACAGGTTAAGGATAAAAAAAATGTTGCAAGCCAACTCTGGCCTTTATCGTCTTACCCTGATCCCATTTGCTTCAAGATAGTCCTTCACCTGGCCCACAGTGTACTCGCCTCTGTGGAACATGCCCGCAGCCAATGCAGTCTCGGCGTTGGCCACGGTGAACGCCTCTAGGATATGCTGGGGAGTGGAAGCCCCACCGCTAGCGATGACCGGAATATTCACTGCATCGCAGATGGCTTTGGTGAGGGGAAGATCGTACCCGATATTGGTTCCGTCCCGGTCCATGCTTGTAGGCAAAAGCTCTCCTACGCCAAAACTCTCCATCATGCAGCACCATTTTATCGCATCGATGCCCATCGGCTTTCGCCCGCCGAAGATGACCAACTCAAACCAGGCTTTTGTCCCGTCTTCCATCTCGTAGACATTGACTCCTGGGATGATATCGGAATTGCGCCGGGCATCGACTGCCAAAGTGATCCGATTGCTTCCGAAGGCATCGGAGGCCTCCTTAACGAAATCGGGATTCTTGACGGCGGCGGTGTTGATGCCCACCTTATCGGCTCCCGCATCCAGTATCTGCTTTATCTCCTCCAGGCTGCCAATCCCACCGCCCACGGCAAAGGGTATGTCCACTGCATCTGCGACCTTCCTGATAACGTCCACCATAGTCTTTCTGCCCTCATGGGAGGCGGTTATGTCCAGAAAGACCAGCTCATCAGCGCCCTGCTCTTGATAGCGCCTGGCAAACTCTACAGGATCACCCTGTCTCTTCAGATCAACGAACTTGATGCCCTTGACAACTGAGGGTACGCCATCCACGACCTTGACATCCAGACAGGGAACTATCTTGGCGTAATCGTTCATGGCCCGGGAAAGGGTGGCATGGAGTAAAAAAATTGTCATTGCAGGCAGGAATAAAATTGATTACTGGGAAAAAATAAAAACTCGGCCGGAATGTGCGGAAATCTCCGGCCTCAGCACCAAGCTTGCCATGTGCTTATGCGGCCTTGGCTCCAGCAAACCTCTTGTAGATCTCCATCTCTGAAGCCGTCGGTTTGACCTTCTTGAGGGCCTCCTCGAAGTGCTTGGCCTGCAGCTTGTACTCACAGACCTGGGCCTCTTCTTTGCCCTTTCCTTCTAGCACGCACTCCCTGATGGCCAGCATCACCGCCTCGCCGACGAGAGCGCCCAGATCGGCTCCAGAGTACTGGTCTGTTCTTTTGGCCAGCTCCTCAATCTTGACATCATCTGCCAGGGGCTTCTTTGCCGTGTGGATCTTCAGGATCTCCTGGCGGGCCAGCTCATCCGGCAGGCCGATCTCAATTAGCCTGTCAAAGCGCCCGGGCCGGAGCAACGCCGAATCGATTATGTCCGGCCTGTTTGTTGCAGCGATGACCATGACGCTGTTCAGGGATTCAAGACCATCAAGTTCTGTGAGGATCTGCGATATCACCCGTTCGGTTACATGCGAGTCGCTGGTCGATCCTCCTCTGGCCGGGGCAATGGAGTCTATCTCATCCAGGAAGATCACCGAGGGCGCAGCCTGCCTGGCCTTCCTGAATGTCTCACGCACAGCCTTCTCGGACTCGCCTACCCACTTGCTCAGGAACTCCGGGCCCTTGATGCTTATGAAGTTGGCCTGGCTTTCCGTTGCCACCGCCTTGGCCAGCATTGTCTTGCCGGTACCGGGCGGCCCGTAGAGCAGTATGCCCTTGGGGGCCTTGGCATCCATGTGAGCGAAGAGCTTGGCATATGTGAGCGGCCACTCCACAGACTCGACGAGCTGCTGCTTGACATCAGAGAGGCCGCCGATATCCTCCCAGTGAACATTGGGCGACTCGACCATGACCTCACGCATGGCAGACGGCTCCATCTCCCGGAGCGCCTCTAAGAAGTCGTCGTTGTTGACCTCGATCTTGTTGAGGATATCTGCTGGAATGGATTCGACTTCGAGGTCAAGCTCCGGCAGGATGCGGCGTAACGACCTCATGCCTGCCTCGCGGGCAAGCGCAGCCAGATCGGCTCCCACGAATCCGTGAGTCACATCAGCCAGCTTCTCCTGGTTGACATCCTTTGAGAGCGGCATGCCACGGGTGTGGATCTGCAGGACCTCCAGGCGGGACTGCCTGTTGGGCACTCCGATCTCAATCTCCCTGTCGAACCTGCCCGGACGGCGAAGAGCTGGATCCAGGGAATCAGGCCGGTTGGTAGCGCCTATGACCACAACTTTGCCGCGTGACTCCATGCCGTCCATCAGGGCCAGCATCTGGGCCACCACTCGCCGCTCAACCTCGCCGGTTACCTCTTCTCTCTTGGGTGCGATGGAGTCGATCTCATCGATGAGGATGATGGACGGCGCCTGTTCCTCAGCAGTCTTGAAGAGGCTTCTCAGCTTCTCCTCAGACTCGCCGTAGTATTTGGACATGATCTCCGGGCCGGATAGGGTCTCGAAGTGGGCGTTGGTCTCAGAGGCCAGGGCCTTGGCAAGCAGTGTCTTTCCCGTGCCGGGCGGGCCATAGAGCAGCACTCCTTTGGGAGCCTCCACGCCAAGTCTCTCGAACAGCTCCGGGTGCTTCATTGGCAGCTCAATCATCTCCCGAACCTTCTTGATCTCGGCTGAGAGACCGCCAATGTCCTCGTATGTCACGCGAGGGCCTGCTTTCTCTTCTTTAGCCGGCTTCTCAGAGACCTCTATCCTGGTCTTGTCCCCGATCACTGCCGCATCTCGGGAGGGTGCGACGCGGGTGGCCATCAGCTCTATCTTCCTGCCCATGACCGCAATCTCAATGATGTCTCCTCTTGTGATAACCCGCCCTTCCATGTACCTTTGCAGATAGGCTTCTGCCCCAGTGATGCGCAGAGGCACCGTCGGCGCAAAGACCACCGACTCAGCGGTAGATGCAGATATGATCTTGACAGGCACCTTATCGTCTATGCTCACGCCTGCGTTTCGGCGTGTGTTGCCATCCAGGCGGACCACTCCGGTTCCAGTGTCTTCGGGATATCCCGGCCAGAGCAGTGCTGCAGTCTTCTTTTTTCCCTGAATGCTGACCGCATCGCCGGCCTGCCAGCCCATCTCGCTGAATACGGCCGGATCTATACGGGCAATGCCGCGTCCAACATCGGTCGGACGTGCTTCTATGACCTTGAGTGTGATCTCTTCTGCCATCAAAATCCTCCGGTATATATCTTCATGTCAAGCTTAAGTATTTTTTTAGTCTGTTCTTTTGATTGAATGGTAAGGCATCCCCTGTGGTTGCCAATTGAACGTTGTTTACATGATATTACTAACTTGTAGTTAGTGATGGAGCAAGTATTTAAAACTTACGAATGGATATAGAGAAGATTGACCTGATCGAACTACTGATGTGGCTAGTTGGACGACGTGAATAGCGGTCTATAAAAGAGAAAATCCTATGTTAGGATTATAGCGGGGAGTAGATTTGAACTACTGATCTACGGGTTATGAGCCCGTCGGG
>CAZFFD010000025.1:0-30966 GCA_964518035.1 uncultured Methanotrichaceae archaeon
TTTCAGGCGTGGAAGGGTTTAGTATCTCCATATAGCGGTGTGAGATGCTCATAATATCGAGAAATTCCATGATTCAAGTCTCCTTCTAGAAATTATAACTTGATTCATATAAAGCTGTTGGGAGACCTAATGCCCAAATCTTGCGAAGCTGTCCAGGGAAATAGGATCCGCTCATCAGCCTTCCGACAGATGAAACCCGAAGACCTCCGCCTGGATCTCCCTGGCCGCCTCCAGCTCCATAGAAGGGGCTGGCCCCGTGAATCATTGCAGCAGCAGAAAAGGATCATACCCACGACGAGGAGCTTCTTGCGAAGGCTCAGGCCATCCTGCCTGAGAAGTTGGATGTCATTGCAGCACCGAACGCATTTGACTAGGCCATCGGGCGGGAGACAGCCTTTGATCTCTTTTTTGCAATATGGATGAAGAAAAAACCTTTTCGAGATGTTGCCATTGTATTATGTTATGCTTGATCGCTTTTTTCGATGCAACGTGCTTATTCCAAGGTTATGACGACGGAATTTCGACATATTCGTATGGTGTGTCAGATACTAATTTTAGTCTGTAAGCACGCAAATAAGCCTTCTTGGATGGTTTGGAATATCCTAATACGTATAAGACCATGCTCCTGCAGATCCATGAATATACATTTAATGGATTTAAATTAATTGATTCGGTGTAACCTATCAGTGCATCCCAAAGCCTAGTAGGATGCTTTAGCGAGGAATTAAAGGCTGCATCCCCTAATATACTGTAAATCTCAGAATTCTCTTCCATTAGTTCAAGATAAGTGTCATACGCTCTGATTGCATCATCATATTTTCCGATCACACAGAGTTTTTTGTATTTGTTATACCAAGCAAATGCATTTTGGTAATATAATTTAATTGTTGCATTAGAATATTCAAAAGCTTCTTCATATTCATCTAAGCGGAGCAGTGAGACACATTTATTTCTATGCATTTTGAGATTAAATGGATCTATTTCAAGAAACATATCAGAGACTTTGACTACTTCATCGTACTTACCCACAGTGAATAGAACAGATCCTTTTCCAGATAAAGCATTTAAATAAAATGGATCAAATTTAATAGATCTATCAAAGGCTCGAATCGCGCGGTTTAGATAAATTTGACCCATCTTTTCATAGGCATATCCCTTTCCACTCCATGCTCTCGAATTTTTAGGATCGATTTTTATAGCTTTATCAAAAGCATCAACTGCGTCTTCAGGTCTCCCATTTGATATAAGTGCATAACCTTTATCTATCCATGCTTCGACAAAACCAGGATTTAGCTTGATAGCCTCGTTATATGTATCAATAGCGTTTTTATAATCCCCTCGATATGAATAAACTGTGCCTAGATTTGACAAAATGCCTGCTAGGGTGTATTTATCAAGCCAATCTTTATTGATGTCCGAACACTCTTTGGTCTTAGCGAGCTTCAATTCAATAGCTTTTTTAAAAGCAAACTCGCATTGAGCAAGAAGTGATCTGGTTTCATCATTCAATTTGCTGCGATTCTCTGCATCATGCAACATAGTATTCTCAACATGTATTATATTTTGCGATATGGGAATCTCAAGTTTAAAGAATTCAATCCTAGTAATTTCAGTATCTAATTCAATGCCGTATTCCATTGAAGCTACTGCCTTTTCACGTAGGATTAACGCCTTTGAATTCCATATGTCATTCCGTTGTGGATCAATTTCAATAGCTTTATTAATTGCCTGTAGTGCATCATCATACATTTTTTGCCTAAATAAAGATCCGGCAATATTTATCCAAATTCTGACATCGTTAGAGTTTATATTAATCGCCATTTGATACGATTGACCGGCATCATAGAATTCTTTCTTTCTGATTTGGTCGATTCCTCTTGTATTCCAATAATCAATTTGCATCTTGCCAATTTCGTTTGATGCTTGTTTTAGTTGTTTTCCAGAGACAACTGTACTGTATAGCGCATAGAGCAGTCCTACTAAACCGATCAGAATGCTGACAAAACCAAATACTTCACTTCGGTACTCTTTAGGAGTTGATGGGCCATAAATATAATTTAATTCACTTATCGACGATAATAAAGTGAGTATTGTTATGATCTGAATCGGAGGAGACTCTTTTATGGTGAGAGCAAATACCTGAATGTTACTTATGATAACGCTCGTGATTCTTGCTGCATATTTTCCAGTTTCTCTTTGCATCAATAACCCTCAGCCTGCTGCCTACGAACGAAGAGGCACTGTTTGAACACATATAGGTTATGCCATTTATTTTATTTTTACTTCATTTTTGGTGAACATGCTGGGATGCATTGCAGGCATTTGACATGGACTGGGCCACCGTCCTAATTGGCTGCAGCACGTCGGGCCCTCTTGCACTTCATTGAGTGCATCTCAAGGCCTCCAGGGCATTAAACGATGCAGCCGACTTTCCCACCAGATCATCTTTGAAAAGCAAAGAAAAGCCAGCAAAACCCTTGTGAGGCCCTGGCATCTTCCAGGATCACCATTTTTAGCAAAAACAGATGCTAATAATATAATTATATGCTCCCGTCGGGATTTGAACCCGAGTCGAAGGAGTGAGAGTCCTTCATGATTGGCCGAGCTACACTACAGGAGCGCGGACGAGGGGTGGTTTTCCTATCATTTAAGTCTTTTGGCCATGCAGATAGTAGTCACAGCAGGTTTTCAGGCAGCACTCCTCGTGTTTAGGCCCACGAGCCCGGCAGATAATCCTACCGTGCCGGATCAGGTTCAGATGAAGGGAGAGATACTTCTCTTCCGGGACGATCTGCTCCAGGATCTGCTGGGCCTTCTCCGGCCTGACCTCCTCGCTCACCAGCCCCAGCCGGTGCGAGAGGCGGTAGACGTGAGTGTCCACAGGCAAAAAGGGCATGCCAAAAGCGAAAAGGAGCACCACTGATGCGGTCTTTGGACCCACGCCGGGAAGTGTGAGCAGATACTGCATGGCCACCTCCTTTTTCAGGTCAGCTAAGAAGGCAAGGTTAATGGCTCCGGCATCCTGCTTGATCCTTGCGAGAGCCTCCTTTATTCGCCGGGCCTTTATGTCGGCGAGGCCACCAGCGCGAATGCTGTCCGCCACTGCGCGGTCCGACGCAGCGAGAACCTCCTCGTAGCCAGCAAAGGCGCTCTTTAAATTAGCAAAGGCCCGCAAGCTGTTGGTGTCGCTGGTGTTCTGCGAGAGGATGGTCATGACCAGCAGATCCACGGGATCGGTTTTGTCCGGCTTGGGAATGCCATATTGCTCTTCAAGCAGAGAAATGCAACTCGCAACACGTTGTCTGTCCATCTCATCCAGGCAAGACGCGCATCGCTATTAAGCCTGGCCGTTACGTTCTATTTGTGCTTGACCTGCACAGGAACCAACTCATTTAATTATTACCAGCGATATAGAGGCCTGCGGCAAATCCAGCTACAAATGGAGGGATTGATATCGCAAATGTAGATTTTGTATTGGCAATTGCAGGATTGATTTTTATCACAATTGCCAGTGGCAGCCTCGACTCTGGTAATACCGGATTGTCGCCTATACCCCTGGATCTGAAGATCACTGATTCAGATCTACAGAAGACAAATGACAATCAAACGACAACACCAGAAAAGACCGGGGTAGATGTCTTAACGAACAGGAAAAACCCGCTGTACAAGAGTTCCAGCCTTCAGCAGGTCGTCCATGAGGACTTCACAGCCCCTCGGCCAAACATCATAATCATGTTGGCTGACAACATGGGATACATGGATCCAGGCTGCTACGGTGGAGGCGACGTATTGGGCGCACCGACGCCGAGAATGGATCAAATGGCCAGAGAAGGCCTCAGGCTTACATCCTTCTATTCGGAGACTCAATGCACGCCTTCAAGAGCTGCAATGCTTACCGGAAGGCTGCCCATTAGAACGGGCATGAACATGGCAGTGAATACGGGATCAGGATCAGGCATATCTCCAAATGAGACTACTCTGGCAAAAGTCCTGTCAGATGCCGGCTATAATACTGCAATGTTCGGCAAGTGGCATCTCGGCGATGTCTACGAAAGCGAGCCTCAAAATATGGGCTTCGATGAGTACTTCGGGACGCTATACCACTTCAATGCCTACTCTCAACCGCAACGGATAGGCTACGATTCAGATACTGAACTCGGAGATACGATTTACGGCACAGTGGAAGCCATGAAAGGAGAGGAGCTCAGGGTTGTACAGCCGCTGAACCTGACATCTATGGCATTCATTGACGAGCAATGCACAGACAGAGCAATCGCATACATCAAGAATCAGACGAACTCCACCAAGCCGTTCTTCATGTACATCGCCTTCTCCAGGACTCACTTCCCGAGCGTTCAAAATCCCAAATGGGCAGGATTGTCCAGCAAGGGTCCATACGGCGATGGGCTGATGGAGATGGACTATCATGTGGGCGAGGTTTTGGATGCGCTCCGAGATGCTGGAATGGAAAACAATACACTCGTTGTCATGACGAGCGACAATGGACCGACATATGATCAATGGCCGGATTCAGGCTTCTCGCCGTTCCGCGGCGGAATAGGCACTGCCTATGAAGGCGCTGTGCGCGTTCCCTGCATATTCTGGTGGCCGGGCACGATAGAGGCCGGAAGAGTATCCAACGAGATCATGTGTCTGCTTGACCTGTTCAGCACATCTGCGACGCTCGGAGACGGAAAGATCCCCGAAGACAGGCCAATTGATGGCATAGATCAGACGAATTTCGTTCTCGGAAAGCAGAATGAATCCAACCGGGCCGGAGCCATATGGTACTTTGGAGCCGACTATTCAGCTTTGACCGAGCCGGGAGCCATGCGCTGGCATCAGTTCAAGATCCACACGATCGCCTATGACTCATTCCAGGGGCCTGAAAGCAACTACGGCCAGATTCCCGCGATCTATAACATCGAGATGGATCCAAGAGAGGAGCATAACATTGCAGGCGAGCACGACTTTGTGACTAACGCCTTCATAAAGATCTACCGGCAGCTCGTCTCTAGCATGACCCAGTATCCGAACACGCCGTCAAGAGCCCTGCCAAACTTTGCCAACGTGAGCAGTGGATGAAGCCCCAATGCTTCATCTTCTAAATTTTTTATCATAATATGATACAGCAGAAACCATTTGCTTTATTTATATTTTTAGTAAAATTTAAACTGACAAGAAGATTAATGAACTTTCACGAGAAGGTGACTCCCGATGAAGAAGACGGATGCACTGCCAGGCTTTCATCTGCTGGCCAAACCCACAGGTGCCGCGTGCAATTTGGGCTGTAAATACTGCTTCTTTCTATCCAAGAAAAACCTGTATCCGTTAAGCAGCTTTAGAATGTCGGATGAGCTTTTGGAGACATACACCCGCCAGTATATTGAAGCCCAGCAAATTGCTCAGGCGACATTTGCCTGGCAGGGCGGCGAGCCGACACTGATGGGCCTGGACTTTTTTAATAGATCAATCCAATACCAGCAGAAGTACAGGCGCCCAAAAATGATCATCCAGAATACCATGCAGACCAACGGCACCCTTCTCGACGACGATTGGTGCGAATTCTTTGCCAAGAACAACTTCCTCATCGGCCTGAGCCTGGACGGGCCGAGAGAACTTCATGATGCCTACAGGGTGGACAAAACCGGAAAGCCCACATTCGATAGGGTGATGAGAGCTGCCAGGCTTCTTCGAGATCATAAGGTTGACTACAATATCCTGGCAACAGTTCATGCTGCAAATGCAAATCATCCCCTGGAGGTCTACCGCTTTCTAAGAGACAAAGTCAAGGCGAATTTCATCCAGTTCATACCAATCGTTGAGAGGGACAACGATACCGGCTATCAGGAGGGCGATACAGTTACCGATCGTTCAGTCAAGGCCGATCAGTATGGCCGCTTCCTGAGCTCCATCTTTGATGAATGGGTGAAGAAGGACGTTGGAAAGACCTATGTGCAGATCTTCGATGTGGCTCTTGCCGCCTGGGCAGGCGCGCATCCGGGAATCTGTGCATTCTCAGAAACCTGCGGAACCGCCATGGCAATGGAGCACAATGGGGACATGTACTCATGCGATCACTTTGTCGAGCCCAAATACCTTCTCGGAAACATCAACGAGAAACACATGGCCCAACTGGCCGCATCCAGAAAGCAGCGAAAGTTCGGCAGAGATAAGCTCGACAGCCTGCCCGAATATTGCCGCAAATGTGAGGTCAGATTCGCCTGCAACGGCGAATGCCCCAAGAATCGTTTTATCCAAACGCCAGACGGCGAGCCTGGGCTGAATTATCTCTGTGCGGGATACAGAGAGTTCTTCAGGCACATAGACGGGCCCATGCGGTTTATGGCCCATGAACTTAGGATGGGCCAGGCTCCTGCTAATATTATGAACTTCATAAAAGATGGCAAAATCTCGCAGGTGATTTACAAGCCCGGCAGAAATGATCCCTGTCCGTGCGGCAGCGGCTTGAAGTACAAAAAATGTCACGGCAAGGCGGGATAAAACAGAGTGTGCAGCTATGAAGTCAACGGGGAATAAATATGGGAAGAAGATATATAATTAAGACACCAACTAATCAGGACCTCGAAACAGCCCACACGAGGTACTTTAACGAAGTCTCGACAGAAGATCTTTTCTATCGCGTGGCTACAGAATTGGTAGATCTTACGATCCATAAAAAAACAGAAAACGTGAGTTTGTCTGATGCCATAGCAGTCCTTTTGGAAACATGGAACATATCGTATTTTAGATTTCATCCAAACGCAAGATTGCTTCTTCTATCCAAAATCGAAACACTTTTAGAAAACCATAATAAACATATCGACGAATTTCGACAACGAACCATCGAGGAATTCTGCGATAATGATGTTGAAACTGTAAAAGCCATATTTCATGAATTTGAAATGAGTTTGGGTAGAACAGGTGCAGCAAAATGCCTGCATCTATTGGCACCGCGTTTTTTCCCTCTTTGGGATGCCGCAATCGCAAAGGCATACAAACAAGGAAAAGGCGATGGTGCTGATCAATACTGCAGTTTTATGGAGAAAACCAAGAATCAAGTTAAGGAATTGGGAGGAGAAAAAGAAATAAAACGAAATCCACTCAAAGCATTGGACGAATATAATTTCATGACGATTACACGAGCTGGAAGATAAGCAAAACAACTGCGAACTCATACAAAAATATTTAGAAAATACTTGAACCTCGAGATATGAAAATGAAAGTCATTTTAAGCAGAAAAGGATTTGATTCCGAAAATGGGGGCTATCCTAGCCCAATCCTTCCAAACGGACAAATGATTTCGTTACCTATTCCGGATCAAACGGATAGCATAAGGTACTTGGATGTCAAGACGGGTGAGTTGACATATTACGATCTAATGAAAGACCTCAACCCCAGAATAATGTCAGGTAATAAATGGCAGGATATCGATGAAGATACAAGATGTCATTTAGACCCAGATATCTACAAGCAAGCCATCGGCAGAGAAGCTAATTGGAAACCTCTGTTTGGTCAAGTAGACGCTGCTCAAGGGCACCTAAGAAACCAAGAGATCTGCGAAGATGATCTGTTTCTATTTTTTGGATGGTTCAGGAAAACCAAATATGACGATGGCAAGCTTTTCTATGATCCCCTCGAAAAAGATCTGCATGCCATTTTTGGATATTTTCAGATTAGCGAGATAACAAAAGCTGATTATAAATTCGATGCTCCAAAATGGATGAAATATCACCCACATGCTAATGAGGAACGGAGGAGCAACAACACAAACACAATCTACATAGCCCGAGATCATTTGAGCTGGAATGAAGCAATCCCTGGTGCTGGAAGATTCATGTTTAACGATAAGCTTGTTCTGACTAAGAAAGGTCTTTCCCGGTCTAAATGGGATCTACCTGATTGTTTTAAAGAAGCTGAGATCAGCTATCACAAACACCCTTGGAAAGATGGATACTTCAAATCAGCAGATAAAGGACAAGAATTTGTTATAAAGGATAACGAAAAGATAGAGGAGTGGGCCAGGAATAAGATTGATGGATCACAAATTGATTATTGAATAGATAGTTTAGAATTGAAAGCTGATATGCCTGAAACGCAAATGACTTGGAATATCGGCTTGTATTATTCATGCTATCAGGCATGAGTGGGCCGCCATCTCGCTCACGCTCGCATGAGTTCGCGCCCGATCGACATGCAAAGGCTATTAACCTGAGAATTACAGAAAAATAAATGATGAACTTTGCCGACATCTACCCATTTCTCGTGGCCCTTCTCATTGGCGCTCTCATCGGCACTGAGCGCCAGAGAAGGCTGATTGAGGATAAGGTCCGGGGCGTTGCTGGCCTGCGCACCTTCGTCCTGATCGCACTCCTGGGCTCCCTGTGCTCGGCTCTCGCCACCCATTATGGGCCGAACTTTGCCATAGCCGGCATGGCCACTTTTACTGTTCTCGTAGCTGTGGGATATGCTAGCTCCATCAGCACTCTTGGCCGAATCGACTTCACCGCCGCAGTGGCGGCTGTCGTCACCTTCACCCTGGGAATGCTGGCCGGCTCCCCTGACAGCATGCTGCTCGCTGTGGCGCTCTCCATCATCACAACCTGGATCCTGGCCACGCGACACATCACTCACCACTACGTGGAAGCCTTAAGCGAGACGGATCTGCTCGACACCCTCAAAATGGGCATCATCGCCCTGGTCATCTACCCGCTCCTGCCTGAGACGCCCATGGGTCCCTGGGGCGTTCTCAACCCACGCCAGATCTGGCTCTTCGTGGTCCTGGTCAGCCTTATCGGCTATGTGGGCTACATCCTGATCCGCATCCTCGGAGCCGAGAGAGGCCTCTCCCTCACGGGAATTTTGGGCGGCCTGGTCTCCAGCACAGCCGTCACCTCCTCAATGGCCGCAGAGGTCAAGGATAATCGTGAGATTCTGCCCTCCGCGGTCTTCGCGACAGCCATCGCGAGCTGCACGATGTTTCCGCGAATACTCTTCATAGTCCTGGTTGTCAACCGGGACCTTTTCTTCAGCCTTCTGCCTCATCTGCTGCTCATGACCCTTGTGGGCTCATCTCTGGCCTACTTGCTTGTTAGAAGGAGCGGCTCGCCTGGAAAAGATGTAAAGGTCAAAGACCCATTTCGCATCATTCCCGCGCTGAAGTTCGGAGCATTCTTTGCATTCGTTCTCATCATCTCAAAGCTCGCCAACCTCTACTTCGGGACAGCCGGAATATATGCAACAGGCATTGTATCAGGGCTAGCTGATGTAGACGCCATTGCTCTGACAATGGCCTCCCTGGCCCAGTCCACCCTTGCAGCCAGCGTTGCCGTCACCACCATCATCCTGGCAGCCATTACCAACACCCTGGTCAAGCTCATCATATCCTATGTGCTCGGAACCAGAGAGTTTGGCAACCAGATGGCTAGGATCTTGCTGCCCACAACCCTCGTCGGACTCATTGCTCTGATAATATTATAGAAAATAGCAAGAGAGACAAAAAAGCTCGAAGAAAAACCGAAAAAGATTATGGGCCCGACGCGATTCGAACGCGTGATCCCCGCCGTGTAAGGGCGATGTCATAACCAGCTAGACCACGGGCCCTGCCCTCCCAACTATCTCCTCGTCATATTAGATCTTATCGCTCCCAGGGGCTTTGCACGTAAAAGGCTGATTTAGCCCGACTTTCCGTGCAAACACCAGACTTTACGTGCAGGCAGTACAAATATAGATGCTAATTTACATTTAGTACATTTATTAATTTAAAATAATTAAAGAATCATTTGCAAAGTTGGTTTTTTGCGTTTACTCATCGTCCCTCAGTTATGTTGCCTGCACCTAATTGCTTGCGCTTTTTGGTTTCGATTTTCTTGATGCTCTCTACCGTGGGCAAATCTTCCGGCATTGTACCACCCAATTCCTGGATGGTTTTCCGAACTTTCTCCCCAACTTCGCGATGAGTCAAGTTCGCCGCGTCTTTCCCCTTCACTTCATCTCTTCGCAGTTTCTCTTCTGCTTGAGTTGCGCGGAACAAGTTTGCTGCTAATTCTGTACTGCCCATGTGATCCAAAATTTTTTGGCTCTTTTTTAAACCTTTTTGCTTATGGATGTCGTCTTGTTTAAGCCCTCCATAAAGCCCCATATACCCATGGTTTTGAAATATTGCATAGTCTATAGGTTCGATAACCCCTGCACTCTTAGCTGCCCCCATCAACTGAACATTATGTTGGCGCATCTCTTCACGCAATAAAAGTCGCCTTTCCTCCTCGATACTTTCATCCTCTAATTCTTGACGCCGCGTTTGGATAGCAAAATATGTTTGACCATGTGCAACGATTTCCTTTTTAGGATCGGCATTCTGAATGGTCAGATAACAGGCATAACGGGATAATTGAGTAGCCTTAAATGACCTGCGCCCACCTTTTCCAATTTCGATCATCTCGTCGACGTCGACGAAATGATCCTCGATACGGATTCCACTGTTTAAACAAGCCATCTTGGCCTTCTCGACAACCCCCTCGAAATTGCGATAATTCTCGTATCCTAAAACTTCCGCAAAATCTCGGCTTGACCAATATTCATAACCTGTAGCGTTTGTTCGTTTGATCTGCTCAAATGGTGACTTGTGGCCATCATCGGATTTTTCGATATCCCGACTCAATGCGATAATTCCTCCAGACGGTAGTCATAGTATCATTATTATTTGAACGTATGTGCGAGGATTCCTATTTACCGTGTTTTAATCGACAGATTCCTTAAAACGAGCCACAATTGCCGCAATGAAACGGAATTTTGCCTAATTCTTCATATTTTTATCTTATTTTTGTCATTTTTTAAACAGCGTCCGCTAGGCTCAAGTCAAATTGCGGCAGCGCACCCCGCAGCAAGCTGCGGGGTATTCGCTTAAAAATAAGCACTTAGTTCATTTTTATTTATTCCGAAGTTCTTTACAATTGATTATTGATGAACATAACCAATTCAGTGATATGGTATGTCACTTTACGTGCAAAGCCGCTCCCAGGCCATTGACCAGGCCAAGCAGGCAACAGCCCGCTTGGCCGTTGGCCGGATCAATTCGGCTCAGGCCTTGCGCTCCTTGATGAACATGCCGGTCTTGGTCTCATCCAGCACCTTCTCAGACGGCTTTTTGGTAGCCAAGCTCACCAGTATCATGGCCGCCAGAGACAGGATAAAACCATACATGCTGGGATGCATGGGCAATGCAATGACCTTGGTGTACTGGGCATAGCTGATGATGGAGATGCCCACCAGCCCCACGATCATGGAGGCAAGAGCGCCCTCGCGAGTGGCCCGCCGCCAGTACAGGCCTGCGAATAAGGGCGTCACGAAACAGGCCAGCATCACGCCGATTCCCATCCAGATCAACCAGGCCAAGAGCTCAGGCGGGTTAGACCAGGCCAGGTAAAGGGTGATGATAGTAGAGATCAGAATGGCCGCCCGGCTGAGCAGCGTGATGGACTTCTCCGAAGCGTCCTTGTTGATGAACTGCTTGTAGACATCCCAGCTCACATAGCTGCCGATGGTCAGCAATAGCCGATCGGTTGTGGACATGACAGCAGACAGCACTATTATGGCCACAATCGGCGCGAAGATTGCAGGGAAGACATACTCTGAGGCCACTATGAAGCTGTAGTCCGAAGGATTGGTGACATTGGTCGGAAGGGTGATGAGATTTTCGCTGACCATGGATCGAGCGGCAAACCCAGAGATCTTGCACAGGTACATGACCACTGCGTAAACGACAAAGGCCGCAAGAGGCGCCCACTTGAAGTACTTGATGTCCCTTGCTGCGAGCACGTTGTTGACCACATGGGGTGCAGCCGCCAGCCCGAATGTCAATAGGAAGAAGAACGAGACCAGGTACTCGGGCGTCAGGAAGGCGTACTTCGCATACGGCGGATCCATCTGGGGATACCACAGGTGGGTCATGTTCACGTCTATTCCCGCCAGGACGACATTGATATGCTCGAGCCCACCTGCAGCAGAAATGACCACAGGCCCCACCAGCAAGACTCCCAGCAGTATCATTATTCCCTGCACCAAAGAGGCCATTCCTATGGCATACAGGCCGCCGAGGATTGTGTAGGCCATGACGATGACCGCGCCAATCACAAGAGCCCAGTTGTAAGGAATGTCGAACAACCAGGACAGCACCATGCTGATGGAGATGTACTGGCCCACCAAATAGATGATGGATATCAGAGACCCGATGATCGCCGAGACGCCGCGAATGCCCTTCGGGCTGTAGAAGCGGTGGGCGAAATAGTCCTGCACAGTGACATATCCGGTCTTTGCGGCCACAGAATGCAGCTTAGTTCCAAAGAAAAGAATGCAGACTGCTGCCGAAAGCGGCACGAATATCTGCTCCCAGATGCTCGGCCAACCTGTGGCATAGCCGAGACCCGCTACGCCTAAGATTGTCATACCGCTGCAGATGCTGGCCACTACCAGGAGAGTGAATGTCCAGAAGCCCAGGTTCCTTCCAGCGACCAGGAAGTCCTCCGAGTTCTTTATCTTCTTTGAGGCCAGGGCCCCTATGGCCACAAGGCCGACAAAGTATAAAATTATAATTACTGTGCCAATAAAGTCCAAGCCAATCACCACCTAAGAGCCCAGATCAAGAGCAGTAGTGATATGGCCACGGGCACGATTATGACTCCAATAAATGTATCAGTAGGCAAGCCGACGATCAATAGAATCCCTCCATTATGTTATGTGATAACATGTTACAATCTAGCATTTTATATTAGCATTTTATAAAGCTTTTCAATCTCAAGTGAGAAACTTTTATAGTGAGCAATCCTGGTAGAGAGAGATGAGCGAGCAACTTTCACCCCAAGGCAACGATCTATTGAAATTGTGCGATGCAGCGGCAAAAGCCGTAGCCGATGCTGTAGATGAGATGACGGGCACGCCCGCCAGCGGCCAGGTGGTCCGGATGGGAGCAGACGGCACCCCCACCAAGAAGATCGACGGCGCTGCTGAGAACGCTGTTCTTGAGACACTGCGTGCCTCCGGTCTTGGCTTTCTGGTGCTCAGCGAGGAGGTCGGAGAGGTCTCCATCGGCAGCAATCGCAGTCCTGACTATTTCCTGCACCTCGATCCCCTTGACGGCACATTCAATGCCATCTCCGGCATCCCCTTTTATTCAGTATCGATTTATCTGAGCAAAGACGATTTTCATTTCGGCTATATCTGCGACCTGGCACAAAAGACGGGCTTCTACGCGGAAGCCGGCAGAGGCGCTTACTCCCACACGGCAGGCCGCCTGCATGTCTCTTCCAGTTCAGACCTGTCCATCTTCAGCATTTCGGCATACACACTGCGGCCCCACACTGCCAGGATATCCGGAGTGGGAGACGTCGTGCGCCGCATTCGGACTCTCGGCAGCTCCTCATTGGAGATGGCCCTGGTTGCATCCGGAAAGCTGGATGCCTTCGTGGACCTGCGGGGCATGATGAGGGTAGTAGACATTGCAGCAGGAAAGATCATTTTAGAGGAGGCTGGGGGAATGGTGACTGACGAAAGAGGAAACCGGCTTGTTTTGGACGGCAACATGTGGCAGAAGAGGGACTTGATTGGCTCGAACGGCTTGCGGCACATGGATCTGCTCAAGCTGATTGGAGGCGGCAGGAATTAAGATCGGATTCGTCTCCCGGCAGCAGCCGGACCCCGTTCGTCTGGCCCAGATGCTCATCTATGAGATCGAGTGCCAGGGACGCGAAACTGAAATCTTCGTGGACGAAGACCTTGCTCTGCAAATTGGGCGGCAGGGCACGAGCGTAGCTGAGATGGAACGGCAGAAGGTGGACTTCATAGTATCTGTGGGTGGCGACGGCACAATTCTGCGAACTATTCATAAAATGGTCGATCCCGCACCAATTCTGGGCATAAACATGGGCACCCTCGGATTTTTGGTAGATGTGGAGCCAAAAGACTCCATTGAGACTCTGGTGAGGCTTTTGTCAGGCTTTGAGGTAGATGTCCGCTCACGCCTGAAGCTGCTGATTAATGGAGCCTCATTGCCCTCTGCCACCAATGAGATCGCTTTTCTCACAGCGAGCCCTGCCAAGATGATTGAGTTCGAGATTATGGTGGACGGATCGCTCATGGAGGACTTCAGGGCTGATGGGGTTATCATAGCCACATCCACGGGCTCAACTGCATATGCGATGTCAGCTGGCGGACCCATCGTCGATCCCAGGGTGGATGCCATTGTGCTGGTCCCCATGGCTCCCTTCAAGCTCTCATCACGACCATGGGTGATTCCTGGCGACAGCGAGATCGAGATTCGGCTCAAGCTGCCGGAAAAGGAAGCTCTGGTGGTAGTGGACGGACAGACATCGACCGTCATCTCCTCCAAGGACTCGGTGGTGGTCAGCAAAGCAAAGACTCCGGCCCGGTTCGTCAAGGTGACCGCTAAAGACGGATTTTACGCCAAGGTGAAGAGCAAGCTTACATAAATTGGCATAAGACTTTGTGTCTGATCTCCGGTCCGCATCAGACCTTATGAGTGGGAATGCGAATGAGCATCTTGGCCTCTTTACCAAAGTCCACCACTTCCGACCCCTCATAAGGCAATCCATTCAGCCTCGACCTGAACCATTTTGCAGTCAGAGTGTGCGTGCCGTTCAAATCGAGATCGCCAACCCAGCAATTTAGCCCAAATCCGGTATGGTAAGCAGTGGTCCCGATGGACGAGACTGAGTCATCGATGTAGATCTGGGCATTATTGACAGTCATCTTGTATTCGTCCAGCACGAAGACTGCACAGGTGGTGGCAGCGGCGCAATCTGCCAGCAGCAATGCTAGCATTAAAATTAGGGATGCATATTTGAAAGTCATATTCATATAACGGATTATATTAGTACTTGAAAATTGCGGAAATAGAAAAATTAAGGATCAGAGGAACCTGATCCCTTTAGGCATCTCACCGAAGTGCTTTCTGAATGCTAGAGGCCAGTTGGCCGGGTCAAGCCCCTTCTGGCTCAAGAAGGCCGAGGCCCATCTCTCCAGGCCCACGCCGCTGCATCCAGACCAGAGCGCCTCTCCAGACTGGGCCTTGACTGTAAAGCCCTTGGGATACTTCTCGCCGTTGACTGACAGGTTCTGGAACTCGATCCAGTTTCCGTTGTAGGGCAAAACCGCCTCATAGTCAACTGTGCCGGCTCCCGACATCTCGGCGAGACCTGTCTTTCCCTCCTGGGCCATGAACCAGGGGGTAACCCAGGCAGTCCGCCATGTCAGCTCCAGTATGTCCTCGAAGATGTGCTTGTAGCAGACCTTCAGCTTCTCAGCCTGTTCCAGGACCTGCTCACGGGTGCCTAGCCATACGATCTCGATTCTGTGGAATTCGTCAACTCGCTCGATGCCGTGGATGCCACCAGACTCGTAGCGGTGGCTTGTGCCGGATCTGTCGAAGACGGTGATCGGAAGCTCTGCATTCGGCAAAGTCATTCCCTGCAGAAATCCCCAGAAGGTGGGGCACTGGGCATAACACATCCCGCCGATCGGAACATCGATCTTCTCCTTAACCAGGTCGAGAGGAACCTCATGGGTGACCTTGTAGTAATCCATGACCTCTTCCCAGAATGCAGGATCGCGAGTCTTGGGCGGACAGACGAAGTAGATCTCAGGATAGACGCCCTGAGCGTGACCGCTCTTCTTCCAGACGTCCCAGGTGTCCAGCTTTGGAAATATCATCTCACTGTAGCCCAAAGGCTCGATAATCTCCGCGAGAACGATCTTTTCGAAGGTGCGGAATACGTGGGTGGCTTCAGGCCCGTAGATCCACTGGCCGCGGCTCGATCCGTGCTTGATCCAGCCTGCTTTCTGCATCTCCTCCGTAGGATCGCGGGTAAACTTGGGCTCGCGCTGGGCGCTCTCCCAGAGAAGCTCCCAGTGCTCGGTCTTGCCGCCGTAGCTCTTCTGCAGCTTGTCCTCGAGAAGGCTGATGATCCTGTCAGGTATGCGATTTTCTATCTCCGCCTGGCCGAGAGTGCCGCTCTTGCCCACGTCTAAAGACAGATAGAGCCTGCCACCCTCAAATCTGATCTCACGGACGTAGGGGATCTTATGCTCGATTCCCCTCTCGGACTCGACCTCGATTTCGAACTTGTTAACGTCCAGGCCGCGCACGCCAATTCTAAACTGCTTTCCCAGTAGCTCAGAGAGAGGCCGGCGCAGCCGGAGCAGTGCATCATGGGCCCGCACGAACCTATCGCTGTCGATGACCAGATCGATCTTGTTGCCGGCCAGCTTCCACTCTGTCACCTTTGCGCCCTGGCCCTCAGGCGCACCTTTTTCTAAAATAGGGCCAGCTTTTGCAAAGAAGTCGGAAACGGCAGCTTCAGCTTTGCAGGCGTCTGCACTCAGCCTGAAGCTTGCCTCCAAATGAAATCTCATCTATCCTCCGAAGAAGTCAATGTCTCTTCCGCTATTTTAATGTTCATCAGCAGATCGTCTACCGTTGAGAGCAGAGTGCCTATCTTCTCATTGGAGAACGAGAGAGAAAGATGATCGGCGTCCGCCACAAGGCTCATGTTAGGAAGATTGTCGGGCTCTATTGCTTTCGCCGCTATTCCGGCTTCTTCACCACAAAAAACCAGGCGAGCCCTGATCATGTGCAATCCTCGCCGGGAGAGGTTGCGGTAGCTGTGGGCGCCAGCTCTTCCTCTGAGCTGTGCAATTGTTCGCCCACAATCTCGTCCAGAACTGTCAGGAACCGCTCTTCGGTACCAGGCGGAATGGAAGCGCCACTAGCTATGGTATGTCCGCCGCCCGCACCACCCACGGCCCCGGCAGCCTTTCGAAGGGCAACTGAGAGGTCAAGACCCCGCGATATGAGCAACTTGTTGCCCCGCGCCGATATCTTGACCATGTCGTCTTTGTGGTTGAGGGTGATGAGAGGCAGATCGGTGTAAAGATACCGGATTCCCAGACCCGAGACAATCGCCCCCGCCTCACCATTCTCCAGCCGCAGGAAGCGAATGTTCTTCATCACTTTATTCTGCTCTCGCAAGACGCCGATCTCCCGGATGATGTGGCCCTTGTATTCCGCAGCCATCTTCCGGGCCTGGTCCAGGGACCCGCCGTCGCGCAGGCACAGTGTCAGTCCCAATCCGGGAACATCTCTGTTGCCACAAGCATTGAGCAACTGCACCATCTCTAAAGAGTTCTCCACCACCTCGTGCTTGAGGCGTATGGCCTCTCCAATGACAGAATCTGCTGCAAAGCTGCCCTGCATGAGCAGCTTCAGTGTGATGGCGGTACATAGCCTCGCCAGATCTTCTCCACCAAGGCTCTCTACATTGCCGGTGATCTTCAGATCATCCAGGAACCGTCGGGCCTTCTCAGGATCGCCGACAAAGTCCAGAAGCGGCTCGATGATACTGGAGAATACCTCCTCAGCCGGTCCATCCATCGACATCATCAGGCCGGCCTTAACCTCAACCGCTCCGGAGATCACTGCCTCTGCCAAAATGGCCTTGTTGGCCCCGATCATGCCCTGCCGGTCGCCCATGGCTCCAACCAGCGCCAGGCCGGCCAGATCGGTGTTCTCGCCCATGTGACGGACTACCGAATAGACTGTTCCCGAAGCAGATAGCTCGAAGGCTCCGTCTATTCCGTAGAGATGGGGATTGAGGTGCATGCAGGCGAGAGTGCCCACAGGCCGGTGGTGGTCCAGAACAAAACAGTCATCCTTGACGCGGGATATGATCTCAGGCTTGCCGCTGCCCATATCGCAGAACACGACTGGACCCTCCAGCCCGGCAAGGACAGAGTCGTCCAGGCGGTTTAGCAAAGTAGCCTGAAAAGGTATCCCTGCACGCAAGAGGGCATTGCAGATCAGCCCTGCGGAGGTGATCCCGTCCGCGTCGTTATGTGAGATCACCCGCATGCTGTCGCAATGCAATATCGACCTTGCTATAGCCTCTGCAGCTTTATCCAGCCGCTTCATGAGATGAGAATCTCAGCCGTCTCCGGCGAGTAAGTCCATTCCGGCGCCAGTCGTCCGGAGTCGTGATAGTATTTGACCAGTCTTCGCACCTTGTTCTCTGTGAGCTGCAGTGATCTCTTGTTGTGGACGTCCTTCTTGTTGGCATTGATATGCTTCCTGACATGCAGAGCCTTTCTCATCAGATTGGTGAGATCCTCCGGGATGTCGGGCAGAACCTTGTTCTCCTTTAGGAAGCCTGTGACATTTTTGCCCAGGACCAGCTTGATGCTGGGAACACCGTATTGATCTCGCAGGGTGAGGCCAATGCGACTGGGGGCCATTCCACTCTCGTGCAGCTTCATGATCGTCTTTTCCAGCTCCTCTTTGGATACGTCAGACCAGGCAGGTATTTTGGATACTGCGGGTGGTCGGGATCGGGAGGAACCCTTCTTTCTGCTATGCATCTTAGCCATCTTTATAGTCCTCATTAAATTTCATAAAGGCGAAGGTGTAGTTCTCATTGTCAGGTGGGATAAAAAACTTGCGCCGCTCAAAAGGCAACCCATTTATATGCCAGGTGTTTTTCCTAGATCCGTCATGTTTCCCGAGTATATAAACCAGATCTTTTATCTGGTGGGTGAGGTAGTGGTGCTCTTAGCCGTGGCAGTCCTGATTCTATCCATAATTGTCACCCTGCTCATTATCTATTCATTTAAGACTGGCAACTTTTTTGCCGCCAGGTATATGCTGCTTGGCATAGTCCTGCTCGAGAATGTAATCATAGCCCTATTCTGGATCTTTCGCGCCGACGATTCCATTGTAAACGATGTCGGCGTCCGCCTGAGAAACTACATAAACAACAAGAAGTTCTTGATGATTCCCTACAAAGATAGGTCCATATTCATGCCCCAATGCGTTCGCAGCACAGAGTGTCCCGCCAAGCTCACGCCAGAGGGGATAAAATGCATAAACTGTGGCCGCTGCGGCGTAGGAGAGGCTAAGAAGCATTCAGAGGAGTTGGGCTATCGCTTTTTCATCGTGCCAGGCTCCAGCTTCATCAAGAGGATGATCAAAAAATATCGTCCGCGAGCCATCGTCGGAGTGGGCTGCCATATGGAGCTCAAAGAGGGACTGGATCTCTGCCACAGCCACAACATACCTGCTCGCGGAGTGCCGCTCTCCAAAGCAGGTTGCGTAGCCACTGAGCTGGATTGGGATCTGTTCTACAAGTCAATCGAAGAAAAATGATAAAATGCAAAAAAAAGTGCTGTTGGTGCAGCCTATTCCATGCTGATGGCTTCAGACGGGCAAGCCTCAATGCAGGTCTTGCACTCAGTGCACTTTTCCTTATTTACTACTGCAATTTCATCATCGCCCATTGTGATGGCTTCTTCAGGACACTCCTCGACGCAAGTTCCACAGCTTACGCATTCATCTCTGTTAACAACTGCTGGCATTATTATCTCCTCCAATTTGCCTCACACGGCAAACCTTCCTGTAAGTATATCTGATATATACCTTTCGTTAGCCTCACCAGATTATGCCAGTTCATTGTATCTCTTCCGGTCCTTCAGCTCCTGGCGTTTGGCACTGTTCCATCCGCTCACAGCTTGCAGATAACCAGTGATGCGGCTGATGTGGTCAACGTCCTCCGATCCGCAGCTTGGGCATCGGTCGGACAGACCTCCTGAGACCTGAGAGCAGCCAAGGCACACAGTCATATCCTTGGTAAATGTGAAGTAGCCGATCTGAGTCTCCCTGGCCAGACGCAGTCCGAAGTCCATCAGGCCCTGCGGGTCTGGGGTGGCCTCGCCCATGAAGATGTGGAAGATGTTGCCGCCGTCAACGATTGGGAAGAAGACATGCTCGTGCTTTGCTCTCTCGAAGATCGTCACGTCAGCTCCCGGCGGCAGATGAGTGCCATTGGTGTAGTAGACGGGCAGGTCGCGAGTTTTGTGCAGCTTCTTCTTCACGGCTGCAATGTCACCCTTGACCACGCCCTCTGCGCAGTCCCGGAACTCCTCATGGATCAGGTCAGACACCGCGAAACGCTGGGCTGTGGTCTCAGCCGGAGTCCTGGCTAAGGCGATGGTCATGCCGTGCTGGACTGAGAGCTTCTTGGCATAGATCTCCATCTCAGTCATAGCCCGCACAGCCAGCTTCCAGGCGTCCCTGGACTCATGCATCTGCTTTCCGGTGTGGAACTGCACCATCTCGTTGACTCCAACCACACCGATGGTGTAGACCAGACCCTCCAGGCCCACGGCGACAGAGCCCTTCTCGCCCGTGACCGGATCCTTGGGCTGCTGTGTGGCGAAGGGCATCCTGTGGTTCTTGATGATCTGGTTCATCCACTCGCGTTTGACCTTGAAGATCTCAACAGATGTATCCATCAGCTCCCGAAGGTACTCAAAGAGCAGCTCGTCGTCGCCTCTGGCGAGGTATGCGGCACGGGGGCAGTTTAGAGAGACGACCTGCCAGGATCCCATAGAGAAGTGCTTGCCATTTTTGAAGTACAGCTTGTCCTCGAACTGGTTGTCGCTGTCGAAGGTGGCAGCAAACTGGTAAGCACAACAGTTGCCGGTTACTACGCCCAACGCATTGCAGAAGTTGTGCGTCTCAGAGACATCAACCAGGTCGTAGACGTAGCCATCATAATCCACTTCTTCGATCTTCTTGATCTTCAAGGGATGGATGTCACCATCAATCATCCTCAAAACGGCCAAAGTCGCCCGATTATCCAGGATAAGCTGCTGATTAATACATTTATAACCGTTTGATCGATATTGACTTGGATATCTGAGGTTTGAATACTCAATTCCGGACTGTATTATTGGAATCCGCGTAAATGCCCCGGCAACATCAATATCCGACTGGGAGATGGCACTCTCACCATAGCCCGTCTCACTCTGGAACCGTTGTATCTGATCTTGCGAGGTGATATAACACGTGTAGCTCGTAAGATCATAGGGAGCACCAGTATGAGGATGCATCACAGTCTCATCGCGCACCATGTAGTTCATTTGAATGCCAATTCTCTGGGCCAAGAATATCAGTCTCTGAACGGCATCTCTAGATACGAGCCTCATCCGAATATTATGCGTGGTATGGACGTAGCCCTTCGCCTCGTTCACCTGAATATCGATATTTCCGTCTCCCTTGAAGGCACAACAAATGTACTGCCCTACTAGAGACGGCTCTATGTTGAACAGCAGATCGGGCACAGATTTGTCGTGAGCATTATGGCCGCATCCCAAGGAATCGATCAACAGGTAAAGCAACTTGCTATTGACAACCACATTGCAAGCAGTTTTCTCGACAGAGACTGCAGGCTCAAAACCAAGGCATCTCAAGCACCTGAGAGATTCTTCGATGAGATCTGCCTCATGCTTTCCAAAGGAGAGACGCACTGTGTATCTCCTATCGCAATGATCGCTGCAGCCTTCCGCTAGGTAATATCCCAAGAATTTGATTAATTCCTGAGTAATGGGGATTTGCTTTGGCAGGCCATGCTTTTTGGCATTTTTAATATTTATTTCGGCCTCAGTGGATTGGATCTCAGAAGCGTATCCTGCATCTGTCAATGCTTTCTTGACATCGAGATAACTATCAAATGCAAGCCCAATATCAGCGTTCTTGAGAACTGGCAAAAATTCCCCGACTTCGAGCCCTTTTGCCTGTTTCCTGACGAAGCTTCCACTTTCCAGTGCAAATACAGGATGATCCGGAGTTACTCTGATCTGCCTGCCCGTTGTGAGGGTGATCTTCAACATCTTGCCGCGATAGATCTGGCGCATTACGCCCGAAAATGGCTTCAAAGAGGCTTTATGCGTATCGAAGTCGATGCTTGGAGTCTTGGCTTTGATCCCTGCAAATTCAACACCATTTAAATCCGTATCCATACCATTTCGGCATGCAACCTCAAACAGCTCACCGATTGGTTTTATCTGCATCTTTTCGCCCTCATCAACAAAGGGGACCAGTTCGTCATCGGCCAGACACTGGTAGCACGATATTCCTTCGCCTGCGCCGCGGTAAGCTGGGAGCTGGTTGTCGAAGTAAGGCGTGCCGTACTCGGCTGCCAGCTTGAACGTCAGCAGGTACAGCTCCTGGTATGTGGGCAGATCTGGATTGGCGGCATTGAAGGCCTCATCCTCCTTCATGAAGTCCGGCTCAATGCTGATCTCGGGCTTGGGGAAGTTGAAGGGCTTGCCCCAGTAGTCTCCTGCAAGCATCACCTCCATGAGGGCCTTGAAGGCCAGACGGACCTCGCGCTCGAACTGGCCGTAGGTCTTCAGAGGTGCGTCGGCTGAGGAGCCGTTCCAGACCCGGCCCGCGTAAACCGCAGGCTTGTCCCGCCACAGCTTGGGCACACCTGGAGTGAGCTGCACCGAGGAGAAGACGAGCTGGCCGCCGCGTGCGACCATCATTTGGGTCATCTCGTAGACGAACATCTGCATGAGCTGCAATATCTCGGAGTAGTCCTTACTCTCAAAGTAGGGAGCGATGAATGTCAGGAAGTTGTAGAAGCCCTGACCGCCCGCAAAGTTGGTCTGGGCGCTGCCTAGAGCCTTGACTGCATGAAGTATGGCAACCTCCGCCTTTTTAGCCGGGCCAGCAACACTTGCTTTAGTTCCGAGGCCGTCAGGCATGAGTCCGTAGTACAAAAAGTATCGAAGATCCCAATCCTGGCAGTTGTGAATCAGCAATCCATCTGAAGCAAAGTAGGTATGGCTCTCCTCGTCGTCTCCCTCCAAGAACAGATCGTAGACGTAATCGCCGGAAGGCCTTACGGTCGTAACCTCTCTGACCTCTTCAGGTCTAGGGCTTCTTTGGCCATCTTTGACATTAGCCAAGAATCTATCGATATGCTCCTGACGCATATCATAAAATTGAGCCCACCTTCGGAATGTTTGGATGTTCTTCCAGCCATGCAACTGTATTCTGTAAAGAGTACGCCTCTCTTCTCCCCCATAGAGTTCCACTACATGAGGATTCATTCCTAATGAAGCCAGAAGCAGACACAACTCCTGGCGGAGCATCTCAGATGCTGTCGTGTAGTTCACGATGCAGTCGGACTTTTCAGGCCTGTAGAAGGCCGATCCATCACCGGTAAACAGAGCACTCAAAAAGCCAAAGAGATGCTCGTCATTGAGATGGAAGACGATGCGGGGAAGCCTCTTATTACTGCTTTTGCCAGCAATTCCAAATACGTAGCGGAATAAGAGAAAGATCAGCTTTCCGCCGAAGTAGACCTGCTTGGACCGCTCCCACGCACCCTCTACGCCGTAAATCATTCTGGTGGATGGCCCGCTTTCGCTGACCGTAGCATATGAATTGAGGTCTCCTGCCAGGCAGGACATAACACCCTCAACGTGATTGCTTCCGGTTATGGCCAAATTATAGCTGATGGATTCCTGGACGTTGTAGTTTCCTTCGGAGATGAAGTAGCCCAGGAGCTTAGCCACCTCAACCGTGATGGGAAATGCTGCAGGAAGATCGTGCTCGCTGCCTGTCACGCCCACCCTCAGGTCCGCGAGGCTCTTCTCGTCTAGGCCATAGAGTTCGGAGAGCCTCCCGAAAAGCGCAATTGGCATTATGCCCTTTGTGTACCACTCTTTATGATGCTCGACCCCGAGACTCCTGGAGATCTCAGAGAACGAACTGCATTTTTCATTATCGATTATGCTGTCAAAGAGAGGACGCGCCCCGCGCACAAAGACGTTGTCCAAATGCTTTGCCGGAACTCTATCCAGGAACTCGCGGATCAGATTCAAGCTTTCGATGGGCTGGCCGCGCAGATTCAAGCCAAGCTCGAAGGCGGAGCCCAAAACATCGCCCTCTTTGATCTCTGCCGCCCTTTTTATGCCCTGGCCATTAACAGGGATCCTGTGCTCAGCAGTGACCTTGAGAGATTTGCCGCTTGATGTCTTAATCCAAAGCATATCCCGATCTGCCAGGCGTCTGGAGACTTTTTTGACCTTTTTGGGCCCACAGGGCGAGATAGCAAAAAGGTCCTCAGGATAGAGATAATCACCCAGGAATGGCAGCTCATCCGGTCGGATAACCGTCGTTAAGCCTTTATCGATCACAGGCACCGCAGTAGAGCCGTCAATGCAAAACGGTCTTGTCCCGAAGTACTCGAGGTCGTGGATGTGCAGGTCTCCGGCCAGGTGGCGGTCTGCGAGGTATGGCGGCAGCAGCAGGAGATACTGCTCTTTGCTGATCTTGTCAGCCTTCTTCTTGTGGCTGGTCTCGGCATTCTCCTGGAGGTTTGCGTTCTCCTTGGCCTCAAAACCTGTGCCGATATCGATGAGATGAGCATCGTAAACGGGAGTTCCAACGCGAGTGCAGATGTTGCGCCACTCGGCGTGATGCCTCTCCAGGAGGATGACATTCATTATCTCTCGCACCAGGGGGCCGCTCAGGTATTGCACATTCATCCACCGCACGCGACGCTCCACCTCTTTGGCGATATCCTGAGCCTCTTCCTCGGTTATGCCCGGCTCTTTGTAAAATTGCTCAGATAGCTTTGTCTCCTTGAGAAGCTGCTTGGCAATGGTGTCCCGGTCCCAGTCCAGCAGATGGCCGTCGGTAGTCCTAACCCTGGGCATGGCAGAAACGGCCAGCCCTTCAAGGGTCTGCTGCACGATTCTACTGCTCAAGGCCCATCCCCTCTATCATAAAGCAACATAACTCATCATCTCGATCATAAACTTGGTAACGTATTTCTTGCCTGGTTTATTGGCGTTTCGCTCCGGGGCGATCTCTCTTAAAATTTTTATCCAATTATGCCATTGCACATTAATAAAGGAAGCGGTTGACATTTTCTGCATCCTTGAAGATATTACTTGGCCATGCGGTGCGAAAGTGATCCTCAAAGCCAATAATTAGCGAGCTAAACGATGACATGACAACTCGAAACAAAGTTGAGAGACAATTAATGAAGATGGGGAAAGCTATATACTTTCGGGGTGCAGTGTGAACCTATTTATACCTTGAAATGACTTTTCCTAATGAAGGCGGATTCGGATAAATTTCAAAAAAATAAGATGTGTCGAGTGATATTAGAGCATAATAGCGCAATTGGGGCCAACCATTTGCGCGGTTATGCACTTTAGCGTTATATCGCTAGCGTGCTATGATGCGATATATTCCGAAGAGGACTACGAATGCAGGTACGCTGATTGCCAATGACATATCGATATCCAAGACCAACAGAATCCGCCACCTCCTAACCACTTACCATTTATCCATTTCTTTAGGATAAAACTTATATTTCGTTCTTAGCTTATTGGCTTTGCGCCTCAAACTTCATCAGAATTTTTTAACACGTATCTTGCCAAACTGTAGTGAACCTGCGGCGACGTGCCCAGCTGCAGAGTAGCGGGATATTCGAAAACTATTTGCCGTTAAAACAAAACCACACTCCTGCTTTGCGCAAGGTGAGAGACAATGAGATACAATCTGCTTTTTGGACTGCTGGCAATAGCCTTTGCCCTGGCAGCCCCCGCATGTTGCGGCCTGAACGACACAGTCGCTTCCCCCCTGGAAAATAACAGCACCGACTCCCAAGACGAGCCCGTGGATACCACCGGTGCTGTCGGACTCGCTGATATGAATGAGCTGTACCAGTACGAGAACTCAGAATATGATTTCTCAGTCACCTATCCATCAAGCTGGATGGCAGAGGATGCTGACGAAAACGATATGGGAATCGTGGCCGGCTTTCTGGCACCTGGCGACGACATGGATAATCCATCCACCTATGTCACAATGCAAGTGGAGGCGTTGCCTGCCGGGATGAACCTAACCCTGGAACAGTATGGCCAGGCGGCAATGAGCAGTCTCAAAGAAGCACTGCCCGATCTGCAGATTCTGGAGGAGAGCGATATCGCCATAGGCCAAAAGGTCGGGCATGCCATAGTATATGATCTGAATAGCGATGGCATAGATTTCAAGGTGCTAAAAGCCTGGATGGTAGAAGGAGATGAAGCCTACATTATGACCTACAATGCACCTGCCGATCAATATGATGAGTTCGCCAAAGATGCCAGCACAATAATCGGCTCGCTTGTTGTGGGCTGAAACTTATTTTTTTAAAAAAGTATTAATTGATAGTTATTTAATAACGGCCTCAAGCCTCCGGTTGACCTCATCCCAGTCCACAATGTTCCAGAAGGCCTCCACGAACCTTGGCCGCTCGTTTTTGTAGTCCAGGTAGTAGGCATGCTCCCAGACATCCAGCACCATGAGTATGCGAAACATCGGATAGACGTTCACATTGTGCTTCTCGATCTGCATGATCATCGGCCTGCCGGTCATGCCGCACCAGGCGAGAGCTGCCCAGCCCGAGCCCTCTGTGCTGGCTGCAGCCGCAGAGAATTCCTTCTTGAAGCGCTCGAAGGACCCGAACTCCTTCTTGAGGACGTCCGCCAAAAGGCCAGACGGCTCCTTGGCAGCCTTCGCAGCAGGGGCCAGATTTCTCCAGAAGAGACTGTGCAGTACATGACCCCCTGCCTGGAATGACAGCTCCTTTAAAGTGGCCTTCATGTCCACATCGATGCCCGCCTGACGGGCCTTTTCAAGTCGCTCCAGTATGGCGTTGGCGCCGTTTACATAGGCTGCATGGTGCTTGTCGTGATGAATCTTGAGCTGAGCCTCAGAGATAAACGGCTCGAGGGCATTGCCTGCATAGGGCAGCTCCGGAAGCGAGTAAAGTTTTTTGTCTACCATTTATGTTTCACCTCTTGGAATAATGTATAAATTACGCTGGACAACTATTTCATTCCTTCGCGCAAAAAGATGAGCCCATCAATCCTGCAAAAAAAGACGCCTCGTACTAGCTGTTGATTTCCTTTTCGCCACATCTGGCAGCGACGAACAATGGTTGCACTTAACAATTGACATTTACAAAGAATTCTTAACCGATCGGATAATAATCAAATCCATGCCAGCCAGAAATGCCCAATTGATTGCAGGCGTCTGCATAATTCTATCTCTTTGCCAACTATTGGCGCCTTCAGCCGCAGAGGAGACGGCTGCCAAACAGGTCCTCATCCTCGCGTCCTACCATCCTGGATTGGCCTGGGAGGACAACATCATCTCGGAGATCAAGCTCCACTTCGCCATGATGATGCCCACTGCACAGATCCGCACCGAATACATGGACACCAAGAGAGTAGTACTGGATGAAAAGCGCGGCGCGGATTTAAAGGAGCGCTATCGACAAAGATACGGCGGGGAGCACCTGGACCTCATCATCTCCGTGGATACGGATGCATTCAACTTCCTTCGAGAATATCGAAATGACATATTTTCAAAAGTTCCAGTGATATTCTGCGGCGTAGTTCACTTTGATGATAAGACCTTAAATGGGCTGAGCGATTTTACGGGTGTTTTGGAGGCATATGATGTGGAAGATACCATTGCCTTGATGCTGAATTTGCACCCTTCGACAAAGCACATCTTTATCGTAAACGATATGACAGCCACTGGCATTTCTGCTAAAATTGTTCTGGAGAAGATCATCCCTAAATATTCGAGCAACGTCTCATTTGAATTTCTTGAAAACCTCACCGCAGACGAGCTTTCTGAGAAGGCTGCAGCTCTACCTGAAGAGAGCCTCATATTGCTCATGACCTTTAATCGGGACCGGTCCGGGACGTACTTGACCTACATCGATGCAGTCCAATTGCTACACCAGGCAACTGAAGCGCCCATCTACAGCATATATGATTTCTATATGGGATATGGAATTGTTGGCGGAAAATTGGTCAGCAGCTATTTCCAGGGTGACGAAGCTGCAGAGCTGGCTTTTCGCGTTCTCCGAGGAAAGGATGCAGACGATATCCCAGTTGTGGACGATGTTGCTAACGAATACGTATTTGACTACTACGAGCTGCAGCGACTAAAGATTCCTTTAAATGCTCTGCCGGCCAACAGTGTCATCAAAAATATGCCATTTCAGCCTCATTCCAGCCTCGTTAGTGAGGAACTGAGCAGTCTGGACCTTCATGGAAAAAATCTCAGCCAGTCCAATATGCAAAGATCCAATCTCTCCAATTCCGACCTGAGCTATGCCATTTTAGACCATTCGAATTTATCCAATTGCCTGATAGAAAACGCCAGCCTCAGCTTTGCTGATCTGGAGGAGGCCGATCTGCACGGCTCCAACCTATACGGAACAAATCTTTCCGGAGCCAACCTCTTAGCCGCAAACATCATAGGAGCCAATCTGAGTCAAGCAAATTTGACTGGAGCAGCCTTATCCCAGGCAAGAATAAGCACTTCAGAGCTTAACGGCACAATATTGAACGGCACCAGACTAGATGCCACAAACCTCAGCTATTCCATCATGAACGGGGCCGCATTTGAGAATGCCTACATGAGACGCATCTCTCTTCGAAATTCGTCACTGAAAAACGCTTGCCTTTGTGGGGTTAGCCTTGTTGGAGCCAATCTGATTGATGCCAATTTAATAGAGGCAAATCTGAGCAGATCGGATGTATCCGAAGCCAGAATATCCAACGCAAATCTGCATCTTGCCAGGGCAACTGACGCTAACATGATATTTACCAATCTCTCAGGAGCCAACCTGAGCTACGCAGACCTATCCCGATCTGATCTCATGGCATCAATGCTTGTCGGGGCAAATCTCACCGATGCAAACCTGTCCTGGACGAACATGCAAGATGCATATGTCTACCGGGCCCATCTGGTGGGAACTAATCTAACCGGCTCCGATTTAAACGGCATCCACTTAAATGACTCAGATCTTGCTAATGCGAATTTCAAAGATGCGGATCTAACAGAAGCAAGCCTTGGCGGATCGAATTTGGTTGGGAAGGATTTGACGAACGCCCGATTAGTAAGTGCTGATTTAACTCAGGCCAATCTTGAAAATAGTTCTATGACCAATGCCAGGTTTATGAATGCCAGGCTCAATTGGGCGCACCTCGACAGCAGCCGCTTCATAAGATGCCAGTTCAGCAGAGCTGAGCTATTCGGCGCAAGCATGAATGACTGCGATCTCAGCGGATCGGACTTCACCCGGGCTTATCTCACCCAGGCAAATCTATCAGGATCGAAATTGACAGAAACCATACTGGATTTCGCAGATCTATCCTCAGCAGATCTCTCCCGAACCAACCTCCGAGCAATCACATTACGGGGGAACAACATGGATAATTGCGATTTTACGGGTGCGAATCTCGATGACGCAGTTCTAATGAGCATCAGCTCCGAAAGCCTGATATTCCATGATGCCTCGCTGACGTCGGCTAATATTACTAAATCGACATTAAAGGATGCTGACTTTAGTGGAGCCGACCTTAGAGAAGCAGAGATCAGTTTGGCATCGCTTGAAAATTGCAGCTTCCGAGGATGCGATATGCGCAGAGCATATTTGACCAATTCATCCATAATGGGCTGCGACTTCACCGGAGCAAAACTGGAAGGAATTAGATACGACCAGATTAGCCTCAGCATCCTGGCGCGCTCGAATCTAAAAGACGCCAAGATCGATGAAGATCTGGAGAATGATCTGGCTCAAATAAAGGCCACGATGGCAAACAATTAAAGCGAGTTGTCCAGATGAGAAAATCGACCTATAGTATCAAGCCGGCTCACATTCGCATCGCTATGGCTGCCATCCTGCTGGCTATTTTCCTCCTGACAAATTCCCTTGCCGAAGACGACAGCTATGAGGATCTTGCCAAGCTGATTACCAGTAACGAGGACAACAGGATGGACGCCCAGGATCTGGCCTTCTTGCTTGTCACCCACAATTTTGATGCCACACCCAAAGGCGACCATGTTGAGGTCAAGATCGGCAATTCAGTTTATAGTCTGACGCCCAATGCCAACAAGCCCGGACTGGCAGAAATAAAAGCTTCAGCGACCGGAGAGGAAAGAACCACATCACCTGCGGAGATAACTTGAAGAGCATTTCATCTGCATCCTGAAGCATCACATCGCCACTTTCCAAGGGCGATTGGAGAGAGCAGACCAGGGCAGCGTTGCAGTAGCCGACCAACAATCTCGGCTTCAGCCGGCTGGCCGAAGGCCTTCTCATTCACGACTTTCACCAATCTCCTTCACCAAAGGACGATGTACACCTGATCTCCTTCCTTTTTGCCCTTGAGGAGCTGGCAGTGACGGAGGATGGCAAACTGGTTTTCAAGCTCCGGCAAAGGAATCTGAAATCTCTCGTGAAGCTCCTCTCTGGTGGCCTTTCCCCGATCCCGAATGTACTCATAGATCTCCTTTTGCAGATCGGTCAGGCCGTCTGTGCCCTCCAGGCCGTGACTCTTTCGGAAGACCTTCTTTGACCTTTCACCCCAGGGATCGCAGACCCTGATGCGATGCCCTATATCGATATAGCAGTCCTCGCATAGCGTCTTTCCTTCTGTGGAAAAGACTTCATCCTCATGGATCTCTTTGCCGCAGTTTTGGCATTTTATTCCAGCTATCATCTTTGGTTCACCTCATATCGTTTATTTGTCTCTGAATCTCGATGCATTCGCCGTCCGTTTTTGCCGGGACTCCTGACCCATCCAAGGCACCTCTCAAAACCTGGCCGCACCTGCACCGGCCTAAGAGCCTGCAGATCTGCCGATCAAAGCGCTCCCGCAGTGACTGATGAGCGGCCATCACCTCCTTAGGGTGACTGTTGCAGAGAAGGGATTTTGTCTCCAACTGGAAGATCAGCTCATCGTAATTGCTAAAGTTGTGCCTGATAACCGATGCGAGAGCCAGATGGCTGTAGGGACCCGGCCTTCGGCCCTGGAAGAACTCCTCTGCGGCAGCCTCTAAATCCTCAGGCATGGAAACCTCAATGGGCACTCGCACCGCCCAGCGCTCAAGGGGCAGAGGACCCTCATCGGCGTCGATCTTCACCTTGGATTTACACCTGGGGCAGCAGGCGTAGACCTCTGCACGGCCTTTGTACTCCCAGGATGCTCCGCATTTGCATTGCAGTTGCATTGTATGTACATAGTAGAACA
>CAZFFD010000026.1:0-30293 GCA_964518035.1 uncultured Methanotrichaceae archaeon
GGGAAATACTTCAGGCGCTTAACTTATGCGCCTAGTTTTTCCGGGAGGTTAGGTTTTAAGTTAGTCTATTTTAAGAAAGCATTGCCCTCAAAAGGCATATATCGCAGACCCTTGTCGCGAGGGGCGGAAAGATTATTTGATGGCATCAAAGATCAGTCTATTGATGCCATTCTGCTCTGAAACCACGAACCGAGATTGTGCTCTGGTCATCGCCACCCTAACTTCATTTCTTCCACCATTCATGGCCTCCTCCATCAACATCGCGCTCCCTGCTATCGGAGCCGAGTTCTCAATGGATGCGGTTCTCTTGGGATGGATTGCCACCAGTTACCTGCTCTCGGCTGCAGTCTTCATGGTTCCCTTCGGAAAGCTGGCGGACATTTACGGCATGAAGAAGGTCTTTTTCATCGGCATCGCCATATTCTCGCTATCATCCCTGATTGCCTTCTTTGCACCAACTTCTGCGATCCTTATCGTCTCCAGGGTGCTGCAGGGCTTTGGCAGTGCCATGATCTTCGGCACGGGAACGGCCATCCTCGTCAATGTCTTCCCTTCAGAGGAGAGAGGCAAGGTACTTGGCATCAATGCAGCATTCGTCTACCTGGGCCTCTCTCTGGGGCCATTTTTAGGAGGCCTTCTCACCCATTACTTCGGATGGAGAAGCCTTTTTCTGATCAACGTTCCCCTTGGATTGATTCCGCTGGCCCTGGGGCTGTGGAAGCTGAAAGGCGAGTGGGCCGGGGCTAGAGGAGAGAGATTCGATCTGATGGGATCTGCAATCTACAGCCTGATGCTTGTCGCTGTAATGTTTGGCTTTTCCCTTCTTCCATCGTTGCAGGGTGCCCTACTGGTGCTGGCAGGAGCAGCAGCTCTGCCTATTCTCATACGCTCTGAGTCGATGGTGAAAAGCCCCGTCCTGGATGTGAGCCTCTTTAAGAATAATCGGGTCTACGCCTTATCTAATCTGGCGGCTCTGATCAGCTATAGCGCCACCTTTGCCATAACCTTCCTATTGAGCCTCTATCTGCAATATATCAAAGGCCTGGAGCCGGATCAGGCCGGGATTGTTATGCTGGTGCAGCCGGCGGTGATGACCATCCTCTCTCCCTATACCGGAAAGCTCTCAGACCGTGTGGAGCCGCGTCTGGTGGCCTCAGCAGGTATGGCGCTCACATTTGTAGCAGTCTTCGCGTTTGTGTTTATCGATGATGAGACCAGCCTTGCGGCAATTGCCTCTTCTCTCATGGTCCTAGGACTGGGCCTGGCGCTCTTCACCTCCCCCAACACCAATGCCATCATGTCCTCAGTGGAGCCGCGCCACTACGGCGTGGGATCGGCAACTCTCGGAACCATGCGGCTGATCGGCCAGGTATCCAGCATGAGCTTTGCCATGATGGTCTTCTCATTTTATCTGGGAACGGTGGAGATCACGCCGCAGCATTACCCGGAGTTTCTGGCAGGAGTGAAGGTGGCGTTTGCCGTCTTCTCTATTCTATGCGTTCTCGGAATATTCGCCTCACTGGCCAGAGGACAACTGAGAAAAAAATGAGGGCTCTTCGCTACTCTTCGCTATTTTCTGTCCAGAACCTTGATGAGGTGATAGCCGAATGGGCTCTTGACCGGCCCCAGGATCTTTCCCTTTTCTCCCTCGAAGGCAGCTTTCTCGAACTCCGGGACCATTTTGCCCTTGCCAAACCATCCTAAGTCGCCACCGGCCTTCCCGGAGGGGCATTGAGAATATTTTCGGGCCATCTCGGCAAAGCTCTGACTTCCCCCTGCGAGCTTCTCCTTTACCTCTAATGCTTTCTTTTCCGTCTTGCACAGGATGTGTGCAGCATGAACCTCTTTTACCATGAGCCAGGTATGTTGAAAGGCAGAGATAAAAGTCTATTCGATGATCTCCTGCACCCGGCCCACCTGGCCGTCCTGCAGCCTCACCTTGATGCCGTGCGGGTGAAATGAGGAGCTGGTGAGAAGCTCCTTGACGATGCCGCGTGTCCTTTTGCCTGTCCGCTGGTCCTTTTTGAGGACGACGTCCACGGTGAGACCGGGGCGGACGTCCTTTCTTTGCTGGCCGTTCTTTGGCAGTGACATTTCAAACCTCTGATATGGCAAATTCGGCTCTTCGCTGAATTGTGTGGATCGAACTCATCGGAGATCTCCTACATAAATCTTTCTTTGTGACTTTGTGGTAATTTGCAGCATATTGATCACCACAAAGTCACAAAGATAAATTCTGGACTGCATCTAAGTAGCGTGCCGGTATTTATGCAATGGCGTTCTCGGTCGCAATGCTTGCATTTATTCGCCTGCGCTCTTGTTGTCCCTGCCTCTTGTGCCCTTCATTTTCATCAACTTGTCCGGTGCTCCAACTCGCGTCTTCAGGTACCTGCCGGTGTGGCTCGCTTCCACCGCCGCTACCTCCTCAGGCGTTCCTGCGGCCACGATTCGGCCTCCCGCGTTGCCTCCCTCCGGTCCCAGGTCGATGATATAGTCTGCGCACTTGATGACATCCAGATTGTGCTCGATTACCACAACGCTGTTGCCCTTTGCCACGAGGTCGTCCAGAACGGATATGAGCTTCTTGACATCTTCGAAGTGAAGCCCGGTTGTGGGCTCGTCGAGCAGATAGATGGTCCTGCCAGTGCCCCGCTTGGCCAGCTCGCGGGTGAGCTTGATCCTCTGGGCTTCACCCCCAGAGAGTGTGGTCGAGTTCTGCCCCAGCTTGATGTAGCCCAAACCTACATCCAGCAAAGTGTCAAGTTTTGAACGAATGGCCGGGGTGTTCTCGAAGTGCTCTCGTGCCTCCTCTACAGTCATGTCCAGCACCTCGGCGATGGACTTGCCTTTGTACTTGACATCCAGGGTCTCTTTGTTGTAGCGGGTGCCCTTGCACTCCTCGCACTCGATGTAGACGTCAGGCAGAAAGTTCATCTCGATCTTGATCAGGCCGTCACCCTGACAGGCCTCGCAGCGGCCACCCCGGACGTTAAAGGAGAAGCGGCCTGCTTTGTATCCCCGAACCCTCGCCTCCTTCGTCTCAGAGAAGGCCTGGCGGATGGGATCGAAGATCTTGGTGTAGGTGGCAGGATTGGATCTAGGAGTCCTGCCGATTGGGCTCTGATCGATGACGATCACTTTATCCACCTCTGAGTCGAAAACGATCTCATCGAATTTTCCTGGCTCGGTGCTCGACTTGTAGATCTTCTTCATGAGCGCTCGGTAGAGGGTGTCATAGATGAGAGTGGACTTACCGGAACCAGATACCCCTGTGACGACAGTCAGAACGCCGATAGGTATAGCTACATCGATGTTCTTCAAGTTGTTCTCACTGCAGCCTAAAAGACGAATGAAGGTGCTGCTCTTCCTGCGAGCTGCCGGGACATCAATGGTCCTGTCCCCGCAGAGGTACTGGCCTGTAAGAGACCCGGAGTTCTCCTCGATCTCCTGTGGCGTTCCCTGGGCCACCACGTAGCCGCCATGAATTCCGGCCCCCGGACCTATGTCGAGCACATGATCGGCAGCCCGAATTGTCTCCTCATCGTGCTCGACTACTATGAGGGTATTCCCCAGGTCCCGCAGCTTTTTTAGAGTCTCAATGAGCCGAGCATTGTCTCTTTGGTGCAGACCGATGGATGGCTCGTCAAGCACGTAGAGCACTCCGGTGAGGTTAGAACCGATTTGCGTTGCAAGTCTAATCCTCTGAGCCTCGCCTCCTGAAAGGGTTCCGGCATTTCGGGATAGCGTCAGATAGCCAAGGCCCACGTGCTCTAAAAATCCCAGTCGCGCTGTGATCTCCTTTAAGACCTGTCGGGCGATCTCGTTCTCCTTTTCAGTGAGCTTCCCTGCCAGATCTTCAAAGAACCTGAGGCTCTCAACAACTGAGAGGTCTGTCACATCCACGATAGACCGCTCACCTACCTTCACTGCCAGGATCTTCTCTTTGAGCCGGCGGCCACGGCAGGCCGGGCAGGGAAGAACCCGCATGAACTTCTCCAGCTCTTCTCTGCGGTACTCGGAGGCTGTCTGGCCGTAGAGGCGGATGCTCTGGGGGATGAGCCCCTCCCACTGGCCGTTGTGCATCCAGTAGGCGTCACCATTTTTCATGCTCATGGAGAACGAAATGTTCTCATCCGAGCCGTACATCAGAGCGCTATACTGCTGCTCGTTCAGGTTTTTGATGGGAGTGAGGACATCAAAGCCGAAGTGCTTTGCGACAGCCGCCAGGTGCTGGCCCCTCCAGCCGTCGATTGCGTTCCTGTACAGAGCTACCGCACCGTCGGCGATGCACAGCTCCCTGTCGGGTATGATCAGATCCGGATCAAACTCCATCTTGATGCCCAGCCCATTGCAGCTCTCGCAGGCACCAAAGGGGCTGTTGAATGAGAACATGCGCGGCTGCAGCTCCTCAAAAGCCATACCGCAGACAGGACATGCCATCGTGGCCGAGTAGAGCTTTTCCTTGCCTTGTCCAAAAAGGGCTATGACCAGGCCCTCGGCTTTGGCGAGAGCATTTTCGATTGCCTCCACCAACCGGGACCGATCCTCGCCAGGGTCGAGCCTGTCCATGACGACATCTATGTTGTGCTTTTTGTAGCGGTCCAGCTCGATTGCCTCGTCCGTCCTGCGGATCTCGCCGTTCACTCTCACCCTTGAAAAGCCCTCTGTGTTGAGGTCTGTGAAGAGCTGGCCGTAGGTTCCCTTCTTCTGGCGGACCACGGGGGCGAGGATTGTGACCTGGCTGATGCTCGATTCTTTGGAGTCTGTTTTTTCTCCGTCTTCGCCAACAGATCCCTGCTCTGCTGCTGCCTGCCCTTGCACCTGCTCTAAAATGCTATCGGCAATTCTCTCAGGTGACTGGGACTGGATCACTATGCCGTGCTCCGGGCAGTGGGGCACGCCGATTCTGGCAAAGAGCAGGCGCAGGTAGTCGTAGATCTCGGTAACTGTCCCAACAGTGCTGCGCGGGTTTTTGGATGTGGTCTTCTGCTCGATGGAGATGGCTGGCGAGAGGCCATCGATGCTGTCTACGTCTGGCTTGTCCATCTGGCCCAGGAACTGGCGGGCGTAGGCTGAGAGGGACTCGACGTAGCGGCGCTGGCCTTCTGCGTAGATGGTGTCAAAGGCGAGAGTGGACTTGCCTGAGCCCGAGACGCCGGTGATGACTATGAATTTGTCGCGGGGCAGTTCTACGGAGATGTCTTTTAGGTTGTGCTCGCGGGCACCTTTTATGGTAATCGACTTCATTAGGATGGTCTCACGGAATTTGTAATCGAATGGTGAGCAATGGGTGGAGGATGGACTTAACCCTTTTCAGGCCAAGCTGTTTGGCGAATACAAAAAGAAAAGGCTCTTCGCTGAATTGTGTGGGTTGGACTGCACGGAGAGATCATATACAGATTATTCTTTGAGTCTCTGTGCAAATATAATGACATATTTAATGCCAATCACCACAAAGGCACAAAGACACAAAGGATCTGAATCCATTATGACTGCCTGTAAAAATAGCGAGGAACTAAAAAGAGTGGTTTTAGGAGCTATGCATTCTACTTCTCAACCGTCTCCAGCTCCTCCTGCAGATCCTGAGTCAGGTCCACGCCGTAAAAGTCGCCCGTTGTCGGGAGTTCCATTGCAAATCCGCCGGTGACGTCCACCCAGGCCTCAGCCTCGTCCGCGGCAATATCGAGGATATGCCCTCCGGCTTTTCTGTCCTCGGTTATGAAGTGCAGATGGTATCCCGGCACATTGAGGCTCTTGGCGAAATCTGGAGCCCAGACGCCCACCACAGTTCCGGTTACGTTTGTCATCTCGAAGACCGACTGAGTCTTTGCCGCATCTGCTAGACGCGGGTAGGGCTTGACCTGTTCTGGAATGCTCCTGGTCTTGACATAGGGGAATGTCCCCTCGATTCTTATGGCGTAGAAGACGTTTTTGGACGACAGCGCTGCATCCAATTGGCTCGATAACTCGGTGAAGTTGCTAGCGTTCCTAATTGATGCGGTCTGGTCAACCTCGAAGTCCGTTACTGTAGCAAAGGGCGCAGTCATATTGCCCAAAACCGGATAGGCAACGCCATCAGCCTTTACCTGATAGTAATATCCGTCTAGTGCGATCATCTCACCCTCCAGGGAATCAAAGGTGCCTATGCCGAAGTCGCCGTGAGTCATAAGATCATCGAAGCTATAAAAGCCGTCAAAGACGCCCTGCATCAGAGCATCGATGGTAGAAACTTGAAAGAGGATGTCGTCGGCGCACTGAGCTGGAGAGAGCAGAGCCAGAACAGCCATCAATAACAATGCCCCTGTGATTGAATAATTCTCATCCATTTGAATCGGTTTCTCCTAAAATATCGCAAAATTTAGTTTGGCATATTTATGTCTTTTTGGGCAATCATTTTTATAAAACTCTCGGATCCTGGGATACAATAAAGCATTTAAAGCCACAACAGCATAAAACCTCTTTGAGGGATCGAAAACGTTGCCATCTGCACTTAGCATATTATTCCTAGCTATGATATCGCTTTCCTCTGCGACAATGGATCTGAGCGGCCAGTCCGGAAAGGATACTCTGTCTGGAATTGGAAATGGTTCAAGCTTGTGGGACTGGGGCACTGCGCCGATCGGCCATGTGGTCGACGGGAACAATCTGATCGCAGGAGTCCGCATCGATTCCAGGGATATGTCGGTCATGGAAACACCGCTCCAGGCGACTGGCATGGATCATACTGGCTCGATAGCACCATTGGTTTCGGACGGAAGTGGGATAAGGCCGATAGCGCCATTGGTTTCGGGCGATAGTGAGATAGAGCCGATAGCGCCGTCAGAGTCAAGTCAAGAAGAGTTTACGATATGGGAAACATGTGTGTGGGGCGGCTATTCTGAGATGTCGAATCTTGAAGAAAAATCCTTCAAGTCTAAGAACGGTGTCTTTGATGCAAAGGCCTTCAAGTCACCTACCGAGGCCGAGTTTCCAAGGGTCTACTAATTTTTATATTTTTAAAAAAAGTTTTTTGGCGGCTACTTTCTCGCCGCCATCTCCAACAGCTTGGCCGCCTGGGCTCCTGCCTCCAGGATGTCCAGGTTCTTGGGGATCAGCTTGGGCTTGCCGGCAAATGTCACCCGGAAGGCGTCAGCATAAGCCTCGCGAGGCAATCCCAGACCGCCGGCCTGCATGAGAGCGCCAAACATTGCCGAGTTCGCTGCTTGCGCTGCCCCGTGCTCTGTGGCAATCTCGGTTGCCGGCAGAGATATAACCCGCACGCCTTCTGGGCCCTCGAACTGCCCGGCCATGGATTCGTAGATGATCACACCGCCCTTCTTGACTGAAGATGCGAACTTCTCTAAAGAAGGCCGGTTGAAGGCAACGAGCACATCAGGATGATCCACTACTGGACTGCCGATCGGCTGCCCGGAGATGATCACCGAACAGTTGGAGGTGCCTCCCCTCTGCTCCGGACCGTAATCCGGATAGTAGGATACAGCTCGCCCGCATCCAAAACCCGCCTGGGCTAAAGAGAGTCCAAGGCTGAGCACGCCCTGACCGCCAAATCCAGCGATCTTGACGCCCTTTGCCGCAAACTCCGGATCCTTTTGAAACTCGATGCAGGCCTCGCCTGCACAGCCAAATACCCTGTCAAGCGCCTCCTTGGAGAAATCGCTCTCCTCTCTGCTCACCGGCAGAGCTGCGGCAGAGTTGTCCCGGAACTTCTTCAGTGGAAACTCCTTTTCCATCTGCTCGTTTAGAAACTTGGTGATGCCCTGCACATTCATTCGAAGGATAGTGGGACAGGGGCTGAGCAGCTCCACAAAGGCATATCCCTTTTTGTCCCTCTGAATTTCCAGGGCCTTTCTCACAGCCCGACGAGCCTTTCGGATGTGCTCGATGTCTGAGAGAGATACTCTCTCGATGAAGACCGGGGCCCTGAGGGTATCGAGCAGCTCGCAGATGTGAATGGGGTATCCCTGATCCTTTGGGTCGCGCCCTTCAGGCGTTGTGGCCGTTACCTCGCCAATCAACGTCGTGGGCGCCATCTGCCCGCCGGTCATGCCGTAAACGCTGTTGTTGACGAAGAACACAGCCAGCTTCTCGCCTCGGTTAGCAGCCTGAATTGTCTCATTGAGCCCAATGGAGCCCAGATCCCCGTCTCCCTGGTAGGAGATCACTATGGCATTGTCCTCTGCCCTGGATATTCCTGTGGCAATGGCCGGAGCCCTGCCGTGGGCTGCCTGCACATGCCCGCAGTCCAGATAGTAGTAGGCGAAGACTGAACAGCCCACAGGACTTATGACCACACAGCGATCCTGAATGCCGAGGTCTGCCATAGCCTCGCCTATGAGCTTATGCAAAACGCCATGCCCGCATCCCGGACAGTAATGGGTGGCGGTCGGCGCAGCTCCTCCCTTTCTCGGAAACTGGGCATACATTCCGGGATGCCCGCCCAAAACCTTCTCTTTAGCTGCCATCTAAGCCACCTCCCTGATCTTATCCATGATTGAATCGAGCCTGATCAAATTTCCGCCGTAGCGACAGACCAGCTCCACCTGCCGGCATCCGCTTGCAAGCCGAATGTCTTCTCTCATCTGTCCGTCGCTCATCTCCACTGAAATGAATTTAGCCCCGCGCTCAGCAAGAGCCCGGAGGTCCTTCTCAGGGAACGGATAAAGCGAGATTGGCCTGAAGAGACCTGCCTTGATGCCCTCTTTCCTGGCGGCATCCACTGCCGACCTGGCTATCCGGCTGCTGATGCCGTAGGAGACGAGAACGACCTTTGCGTCCTCCAACCGGTATCCTTCGTAGGCAGTCTCATTCTCTTTGATGCGCTCGTACTTGGCCTGCAGCTTGTAGTTATGCTTCTCCATCTCATCGAAGTTGAGCATAATCGACGTCACCAGGTTTCCTCTGGTCTCAGCACGACCAGCGACCGCCCAGGTCGTGTCAATCTTGGCAGCCAGCGCCGTTTTCGGAAACACCAGGGGCTCGACCATGTGCCCCAGCACTCCATCCGCCAAAATCACCACAGGATTTCGGTACTTGAATGCCAGCTCGAAGCCCTTCATGGTGAGGTCGCACATCTCCTGAACGCTTGCCGGGGCAAGCACTATGTTGTGGTAGCAGCCGTGCCCTCCTCCCTTGCAAGCCTGATTGTAGTCCGACTGCTCAGGTCCGATGTTGCCAAGCCCGGGTCCCGCCCGACAGATATCGACGATAACACAGGGCAGCTCAGCTCCGGCAATATAAGTTATGCCCTCTTGCTTGAGGCTCATTCCAGGTCCTGAGGAGGCCCCCAAAACCCGGTGCCCAGCAGTTGCTGCTCCATAGACCATATTGATCGCTGCTTCTTCAGATTCAGCCTGAACGAACTTGCGGCCCAACTTGGGGAAGAAGCGAGAGGCTTCCTGGAGTATTTCACTCGCAGGAGTAATTGGATAGCCAAAGAAGCAGTCGCATCCTGCATAGAGCGCTCCGACGATCACAGCACTATTTCCGTCAATTAGTTGAGATGTCATCTTCAGTTCCCCCCATTGTTGCCGTTCTTCTCTTTCTGGGGCACGTGCACCTCTATGGCCAGCGGCTCAGGACAGGTGTAGTAGCATGCTCCGCAGCCGATGCAGCCGTCGCCTGAATAAACCACAAAATGATAGCCGCGATCATTCAGCTCTGTGCCCATCTTCAGAACATCTGCCGGACAGGCCACGATGCACCTCTCGCAGGCCTTGCATTCCAGGGTATTGATGAGCGGATAGGGCTTATCCTTGTCCCTGATCTCTACTCGCCGAATCTTGCCGCTGATGGTCTTTGGCAGCTCAGGAACGAACTCGATGATTCTCGGATATTTGTATGGCGCAGTGACCTTTTTGACGTGGTCCTGAAGCTCTTTTTTCAGGGCATCTGATGGGGTATGTCCCTGGGTGAGGACAATTGTTGCCTTTACAACCTGTCCCCTGATTGGATCAGGCACTCCGGTAATGGCCACCTCCAATACAGCAGGATGAGTCATGAGGGCGCTTTCGACCTCAAATGGTCCCACCCGGTACCCGGAGCTCTTGATCATATCATCAGTTCTGCCCACGAACCAGAAGTATCCGTCCTCATCTCTCCAGGCGGTGTCTCCGGTGTGGTAGTAATCGTCATGCCAGGTCTTCTTGGTCTTATCAGGATCGGAATGATAATCGGTAAAGAGGCCGACAGGCTTGCCCTTGTCAGTCCTGATCACAATCTCGCCCTCTTCGCCAACCTCACAAACCTTATCGTTTTTGCCCACCAGCACGATATCAAATCCGGGTGCAGGCTTGCCCATAGAGCCGGGCTTGGGATTCATCCAGGGATAGTTGGCGATGCAGACAACGGTCTCAGTCTGGCCGAATCCTTCCATGAGCCGCAGCCCAGTGGTCTTGAGAAAGCTCTCATAGACGCTTGCATTGAGCGGCTCTCCGGCGGTGACAGCATATTTGAGTTTGGAAAAGTCGTATCTGGACATGTCGCTCTTGATCATGAACCGGAATATGGTCGGCGGCGCGCAAAAGGTGGTCACTCCGTACTTTCCCATCTCGTCCATCATCCGTCCGGCATCGAATCGATCATAATCATAGACGAAGACCGCAGTGCCGGCCAGCCACTGGCCGAATATCTTGCCCCAGGCGCACTTGGCCCATCCAGAATCGGCCACCGTGTAATGCAGCCCGTCGTCCTCCACATTCTGCCAGTACTTGGCTGTGAGGATATGGCCCAGAGGATACATCTGATCGTGTTTGACCATCTTAGGATAGCCGGTGGTTCCGGATGTGAAGTATGCGAGCAGAATGTCCTCATTTCTAGTGGCCTGCTCTCCAGTAGGTCGGACGAAATCCGCTGAAGCTTCCTCCAGCTCGGCATCGAAGTTGATCCAGCCATCCCGCTTGATATCGATGCCTCCTACAAGTACCTTGACTATGGGAATATCGCCAAGCGTCTTGTGGGCGGCATCGAACTCCGTAGGCACATCGTTCTCGGCGATGCAGACTATCATCTTCAAATCGGCTTTCTTGATGCGATAGACGAAGTCCTTGGCCTTCATCATGTGCGTGGAGGGGATGGATATGACACCAATCTTGTTCAATCCCACCATGCAGACCCAGAATTCCCAGCGGCTTTTCAGGGTGAGCATGACGGTGTCGCCCTTCTTGAGGCCGAATTTCGAGAACATGTTTGCGGCTTTGTCGCTCAAGGTCTTGAGATCTTTAAAGGTGATGATCTTCTCCTCACCGCAATCGTTACACCAGACTAAAGCGCGTTTTGTTGGACTTTCTCTGGCGTAGGCATCAACTACATCATAAGCAAAATTGAAGTTCTCGGGAACTTGGATCTTCAGGTTTTCCTTAAAGTCCTCATATGACTTGTAATCCACCCGAGAGACGAACCTGGACAATAGTGATGACATTTTTAAATCCTCTTTCTCTTCTCCTACATGACCACAGCCAGTATCTTCACCGGCATATCGTTTAAGGCTTCCATATAGTGATCATAAGACGCATCGAAGAATATGGAGTCTCCAGCGTTCAGCACTACATCGTTCTCATTGATGGTGAGCTTGAGAGATCCCTCCAGCACATATTCGAACTCCTGGCCCGGATGACTGTAAAATGACGGACTGCCTTTTTTGGGATCGATGGTCACGATAAAGGGCTCTGCCTTTTTATGTGCGAACTTTCTGGCCAGGCTTTGGTAGAGATATTGCTTTCTGCGCTCTACCTCTACCGCCTCACCCTTTCGGGTGACGGTGAATATGCTCATCTTGGACTCCTCGCCCGTGAGCAAGAGACCGGTATCAACGTTCAGCTTTCGCGCAATGCCAATGAGAATGCTTGCGGGAATATCCAGCTTTCCATCTTCATAGCAGTTGTATGTATCAACAGGCACTTTGAGGTGCTCTGCCATTTCCTCGGACGATACTCGATTTAGTTCCCTCAGCTCACGCAAACGTGAACCGATTTCTTCAAGCTTCTCCTTCATGGTCATTCCTCAGCGCATTTTCCTTAGCATGGTCCATAAAAGATGCTGGGCCAAAGGTAATGTGCAGGATTGTGACTGCCTCATATGCATATTTTAATCTATCCCAAAAGGACTGCTGTATTTATACTGCAAAAAAATGGTTCGAAAAAAACAGGCACGCAAAACTATCATAATTAAGCATTGAAAAAGCGAACTGCAGGATTTTGAAGAAATTAATCTGAATAATCGTTCGAAATGTGCAGGAGCTCTCAACATCATCCACCTAAAGAAGATACGGGCATCGTCGGAACTGCAATTCTTTAATGATCTGTGTTAAATATCAATACCTATCGGATAATGCAAAGAAATAGCTTTTAAATTATTAATATAAATAACATATCAGACGCTCCTGCATAGAGACCTGCACCCAATTCTCAATTCGCGAAGACGGGGCGTCTGTAGATCAAACCGTTATCGCATTCATTATAATAATCAACATTGGCCCCGTGCAGGCTCCTCATGAGGTCCAGTCATCCTCATCAAGCCAAGATCGAGCCTTTTGCTTGAGACTTGTCTGAGTTTTGTTGGTAGTCCTTGAAGCAGAATTGGCGGATCTAGATCGATAGCGAGTGTTTCCCCGCATCAGATTGTAAGCGATCTCTGGATCTATGTTATACTTTTTCAGATAGGCTTCCTTGGAGAGATGCTCGCCCATTCCAGAGATATAGATCGGCTCTCCGACAATCGGGGTAATTTTCCCGGCTGGCAAAATCCATTCGAAGCCTTGGGGAAGCACACATTGAAGCCAGTCGCCGTTGCTCCCAACCACCTCTTTTGATGCTTGGTTTACCACACCGCAGTTCTTGCAGATGAACTTCTTCATATCACTCACCTTCAATCAGCTAAATAGGTTCATAACGGTATATATAATTTACTTAACAAATAATTTGTTTGGCAGGTTATCATTTTTTATATAAGTATAATGATTATCATATTTTCAAAACGAAATGCCTCTGACACACCTCATGCAACCTTCAGCCTTCAATCCATATCGATTCAAATGATCGGCCCAGATTCCCTGCCCAATATTATTAGTAGGGGATGTGTAGACTACGTTCGTTCTTGTCCTCAGGCTGACGCTTGGGGCAGATTATGATACCAGAGAAGGCGTTTGAAGATGATATCGAGAAGTGTGCTTTACAGATCAATGGCGCTGGCTTGCCTTGTGTTTCTAGCTTGCTCCATTGCAGCAAGTCAATCGAACAGTGGATATGTCGATCCGGCTGTAACTGAATTGAAGAACCAGGTGATGCAACAGGAGAAGAAGTACACAGGCAGCTATAAAGGTGAGCCCTGGGCGACCTCATCGCTAAACGATTCTAATATAAAAGCAGCCACAGCCCAAACGATTTCTGCAGCTCAGATTGCTGCAGGGCAGGCCTCTTCAGCCAATTACATGGCCAAGACAGATTCTTTCCTGAAGGCGGCTGCCAGCAATGGATATTATGTATTGAGTGCGTCTGAATTTATTGCTAAAAGCGCAGCAGAATCAAACTGGGCAATAGTTGATATCAGGCCGGCGCAGCTCTACTCAACAGGACACATTGCCGGGGCAATTAACATACCCCTGGAAAATTTGATATCGCAGATGGGCATGATCCCAGCAGGCCAGAAGGTTGCCGTCTATTGTTCTGCAGACACAAATGCTGCATTGGCCGTCCAGACCCTGAGGGTCTACGGCGATCGCGAGGCATTTATCCTATCCGGCGGAGTTGCTGCCTGGCAGGCTGCAGGAATGCCTCTTGTAACATAGATCGTGCCTTTTTTCCTGCTTTTTTTTTGCAAATCTTTCGCGGCAGATATTGCAGGCAATCTCTTCATGTCTTAATAATTTTTTCTCGATCGTAAAAGTTATAAACTTTAAAAAATATCTGTTTATGTATGAAGGACTTTGCAGGATCGACCATCACCTACTATGGTCTGGCTCGCGAGAGGGTGCTAAAAAAGTACCCGTGGCTGATCAGTGTTTTAGTCATACTTGTTTTGATCTCCATGTCCGGCCTTGCCTTGTTTCTCATATCCGATCTAGTATCATTTGTTTCGAATTCGGATCATAAAGGCATATTCTCCAGCCTTGGTCCCAATGGTCCAAGCGATGATATCGCGTCCGTGAATGAAGACCGAGACAATAAGAGCGGATCAGATATGGTAAATGGGGCGGGAGTCCTTGCCGGAGCAAATTCGTCCAGCGATCTGGATAGCTTGAATCGATCAGCCGGTGGGCAGAAATCCACCAATGGCACGCAGGCGAATGAATCGCAGTCTCTCACAAAGAGCGATAAAATTGCCATCGGGACCGGCGGATCGTCAGCCACCTATGTGAGCGGCGGCGGATCTTCATCATCTTCCAAGAAGCATCACAGTTCGTCTCAATCCTCATCCTCGGCTGCATCTGGGTCCTCAAAATCGACAAAGTCCTCGAATGCATCTTTGGCATCGAACCTGATCGAGTCCTCAAATGCATCTTTGGTATCGAACCTGACCGAGTCCTCGAATGCATCTTTGGTGTCGAACCTGACCGAATCTTCAAATTCTTTAAATGTATCTGCATTTGGATCGTCAAAGGGCAAAAGCGGAATGATTGGGCTGACGGAGGAGAATACCGATAGCAAAAGCACTGTTGCACCCAATGTGGATAAACCCGTGACAAAGACCCCGGATGCAACTCTTGCGTCCGTGCCATCTGTTGCTCTAGGAGGCTTGATAGATCCTGCAAAGAGCGCTTCATCCAATGAGCCTGCCAAGACAATTCAGTTCGATGATAAAAGCGCTGCAAAAGACAATAGCGAGCCTGAGAAAGTGAGCAGGCCCACAGAGAAGGCTGCTGATCAGTCAATCAGCAAGGCTCAACAGAAGGCTCAGGAGATGAAGGCCAGGCTTATCGAGAAGAGAAATAATCTGATGGGCAATAAGGATACCACAACGCAGGAGGAAGGAGAGAAGAGCGATTCTTCACAGAATACCGTAGACCAGCCTACCAGCACTGCTCAACAGAGGGCTCAGGAGATGAAAGCCAAGATGATCGAGAAAAAGAATAAAATGACTGGCAAGAAAGATACTGCCAAACCGCAGGAATCAGGAGAAGAGGGCGAGTCCTCACAGAAGGCCGTAGATCAGCCAGCAAGCAAAGCTGAGCAAAAGGCTCAGGAGCTGAAAGCCAAGCAAGCCGAGATGAAGAAGAAAGCGGCAGAATTGCGTGCCAAAGCAAGATGATTTCGAAGGCTCTTCGCTGAATATTCACCAACAGAAAATGGCGAGGAGCCCATTAGCCCCAATTCTCCGGATGCCTTCAGGCTATTGTCTGGAGATCTTCATGACGCATCCATCTTCCGTCGGCTCGACCTCTAAGTCCATCTTCAAGTCGGAGAATACCTTCTTCCAGTGGCCTTCCACGCAGGTCTTGCAGTGCTCCTTGGCTATCAGGCTGGCACCAATGCGAGCAAAGGACTTGGCCCCTTGCATCAGGCCGCAGCTATGGCGTTTGATCTCAACATAGCCATCTCCTTCCACCACCTCAATTACGCTGCCAAATAGGTTCTTGTCGTTGGTGGCCATTGCCAGGGCCACATCCTTGGGCTCGGCAAGCCCCAACTGCTTGAAGGTGGCCGCCACCTGGCGAGCGCCCTGGTCCTGAAACTCGCGCAAGCCCCTCTTGCCGAGCTTTCTAGCTACATAACCGCTGCTGCCGTAGAAGCTTCCCATCCACATGGCTACCACGCGCTGCTGGATCTGATCCAGGGGAATATCCGGGACGTCTGTCATGCTGCTTTCACTTCGCTGGCTGGCAGTATAATACTTTTGCGCCCTGCAGCCGACTCTTATCTGCTACATGTCAGGTTTATTCGTTCCGAGATCTGACAAAAGAGACATTCAAGCACAGCTAAATGGCATCCAAAAATCATTTCTGCGCCCTTCCTGCGGTGCCGCAAGAACGGCGCCAGAGCGCGCCACCTGCTCTGGCGCGCAGTACTTCGCTTTTATGATTATTATGCTCTGATCAGGCTGCTGGAGCTTCCGGCACTGGGGAAGTCGCTGCGGCAATGCCAGGCTCGGTAACAATCTCGGTCTTGCGCACTTCTACGCGCCTCAGGGGATAGATGACCTTGGCTTCTTTGTAGATATCCAATGAGATCTTTCCTCCAACGGCATCCTGGATCAACTGGTTCAGGTCCAGACTCTTCGACCTCTCCATTATGACCCTCTTGGACAGCTCTCGGATGCTCTTGACCTGATTGGCCCGGGCTCTCTTTACGGTAAAGCAGCTGGGCTTTATTCTGACCTGATAGCCGTCAGTGGTTGTCACATCCACGATGGAATCAATTCTGGATGTCCTTCTCTTGACCAGCGAGCGCACATAATCTGTGGTCATCTCGTGGCCCAGGAACTTTGTGTATGCCGAATCACCGGCTACGCGATCTACTCTAAACTTGAGCTTGGTATTCTGTTTAGAGAAGTTGTTTGTGAGGTCCCCAAGGGTTGTCTCGATAATCCTTCCCACGATCCTCTCCGGGTCGTTGGCGATTGTCTCGCCAAAGGGAGCCCTGCCGAACATCTCAGGACTTACAACTTTATACCATTGCTTGGCCTTTCTGCTCTCAGCCTTTCTTTGTGATCTTCTAGCCAATAAACGTCCTCCAAGGTAATATTAATCCGAACTCCGTTCAAGCTCACTGTATTTAAACCGATCGCCCAAAAAAAGATAAGATGCGGCAAAGGCCGGGCTGCCCCAGACGAATCTGCCGACCGGTTTAGTCCGCAGGCCAGACGTAGATATAGATGTAGTTAGACCAATCATTGCAGTGATAGCTGAGGATATGCCAGCCGGGTTCATTTCCTTTGAACCATGTCTCATGCCACCCAACATTCTTGTTGCCGAAGCTCTTGACCTCCGGCGAGCAATAATAACCGTTACCGCTGCTGCATACCGTCCATTCGAAGGACCAGTAAGCTCCCGCCCGGTTCACCTTGGACCAGAGTGGCAGCCATTCTCCGCAGAATACGCCGGCCACAGTCTCCAGCTCACCCTCGCAGACCTGGACATAGTATTCATTGCATTTGCATACGGATGGCAGCGGATAGACTGCCTGGAGGCTTTGGGCAACGTATCCCTGGGGCGCGCTGCCGCCGACCGACGCGGAGCAGGTATTGCAGTTCGCATCATATGGACAAACGCTGCTGACCCCGCCAGAGATTGAAGTTGAACTGGTGCATGTCTTGCAGGTGGTGCATGTCTTGGCTGTGCTCACTGTTTTCATTTTGCCCTGAGCCAATGCGTCCACTGATTGATAGGGATAGCTTGCCAGAGACGGACTTGTCGCAGTTGGATAATTGTAGCTTGCTGAGGCGATCTGGCTGGCAGGCCTGTACAGATTGAAATCAGGCATGATTAGCCCCTCAGCACCAGGATCAACGGGCGTAGGCGCTCCAGACGGAAGAGTTGCCGCAATCATGCCTTGGGCCGAATTGGCATAGCCTGTGGACGCAGACATGGGATAGACATAGATGTAGATGTAGTTGGACCATATGCCGCTGTTATAGCAGAGGATATGCCAGCCGGGTGTATCTCCCAAAAACCATCCCTTCTTCCAGCCGGCTGCCGTCCAGCCCATCCATTGCACAGAGTACGTGGACTGACCGGGATACCATTCGTACACATAAAAGTTGCCGCTAGTCTTTATCTCGGCCCAGAGGGGCAGGTAGCCCCTGTAGCTGCATCCGCCCACAGTGCGGAGGCCGGAATTACTCTCTACATAAAACCTGTTAGCCGAGGCGATACTGCTTGGATAATACCAGACGCTTGAGCCAGGCATTGCAGACTGGACGGAAGATGAGACGGATGACTGAACTGACGCCGACGGCCCTGTGGCAGAGACGAAACCCAGGCCCTCATCAGGCGTGAAGCTGTCCATTTGCGGAATGGAGAGCCCCAGCTTCTCCGCCGCCAACTGCTCCTCAGTCGAGCTGCTGATCGGGGGGACCGGATATCCAGATCCCTGTTGCGAGACTGACTGTTGCTGGACAATGGATCCAGTATCCGAGATGCCTGCGCCGCCTACTGCACCCAAGGCAGCGCTGATCAGGATCAAAAATGCAATTGATAATGCAATATAAAGCTTCATAAACCCCACTCCATTGCTTAAGTTTGCTGCGTAATTTTTCTGCGCAATATCTCTTTTTATTCTTTTAGTGCTCTTTATCTATTTAACATTTGCTTTTCAGTTCCGTGATCGGGAAACAGAATTGTCTGTATCAATATTAATTAGTTTCAAATATACTTACTTAAATAACAGAAATGCTATTTAGATTGCACATATTGTAAATACTTGAAAATTGCATTGCGACAAAATCCCTGCGGGAAAAAAAGTGAGGCTATTGATCCGTGTCCCTGGCCCAGTTATTTCTGACCATCTCAGCCAGACGCGGATTGTCAAACTGATTATAGATATCAAGATCCGTAGTATAGCCGACAAACGGATCTATGGTGCCCTTCTCCAGATTCATTATCCAGATCTGAATACCTCGGTCCTCTGCAGCCTGTCCTCTCTCCCTGAAGAACTGCACAAAAGGCTCCAGGGTTTCACTGCTCGGCACGAGAATTATGCAGTCTCCTCCTGGCTCTGCCCTGCAATTATCGATGTTGACGGCCTTCACGCTTGCGACGATGACGGCCTTTGCAGTTCGCTTATCAGCAGTGAAGGTCAGTGACTGATCCACCTTGTCGGATAGAGCATATCCAGCATCAGCCATGAACTCCTCCAGTCGCTCCTCCATGCACTGAAAGAGGAGGGCTCGCAGCTCCGGGACGGCCCGCAGGAACCGGCTGGCAGCATTGGAAAAGTCCTGTTTGCTGTATTTTTTAGTGTGCAGGAAATGAAATATGCGCCCATTCATCTGAGTGTAGGTATCAAGCTTTGGCAGATCGAAGAATATGGGATCTTTTCCCATGATGCTGGCGAAGATGCCAGGGGCAATTCTCTCGCCCACCAGTGCCTTCAGCTCCGCGCTCTCTTCTTCTGAAAGCTCTGCGTCTCGGACGATCTGGTAGGTGCGAAGAAGAAGCTCACACCGGGCGATGATCTCCCTCTCGGCGAGAAGCTCTCGGAGAGGGCCTGCAATGCTCTTTATCTCAGTCATTATACTTCCGCCTCAATCATTCCCTCTAACGCTGGCCAGTTCCGCCCTCAGCTCGCCCATGTCGGCAGTCCTCTCAGCAAAGGCATTGTGCTGATGAATGCTCTCCTCATTGATCTGCTTGAGGGTGACCGCAGCGTCATCCGGCAGATCAGTGAATGCTTCTACCAGCTTCTGGGCCATGGTGCGAACGCAGTCCTCCACGAACTTGGGATTGCTGTGAGCCCTCTTTACCACCACTGCTTCATCCGGCCTCTTCAGCAGTCCGAAGACCCGAGAGCTCATGGAATCCTCAATGATCTTGATTATCCTGTCGATAGAAACGCAGCGTCGATCGTGGACCTCGATTGAGATGCTTCCGCGGCCACGCTGGTTGTGAGTGGCAATGGGCAGACGCTCTGTGAGGTCAGAGATCGCCTGCTCTGAGATTCCCAGTTTGGCCAGCTCCTGGCGAACCTCTTCCTTCATGATCTCCTGGGCACAGGGGCAGGCAGTCATTCCTAAAACCTCGGCTCCGACCGTCTTTCTCACGTTTCCGCCGGCGGGACCTGCTTTAGCCACTGCTTCAGCAAAGATGTCCACCACCTCCTGGCAATTGACGCGGGTCACAGGAGTCTGTCTCCTCACAATATATTCGCTCTTCATCTTCACCTCGGCTCGAGAGGCGTATTCATGCCTGAAGAGAAGCCTCTTGGCGATCTCTCCACAAAGCTCCTCAATCTCGTAGACGGGGCAGTTTATGGCCTCCTCTAAAACCTCATCTATCGCCTCGAAATTCCGAGAAAGGTTGGCTCCTTTCCGGTCTGATGGAAGATCAACGAATACCTCAAAATTTGAGATGAGAACCACAGGTCGCTCATCGTTGCCTCGCTCGACCTTTACCAGCTTTTTGACGCCGGTCACTCCCACTCTGGTTAAATTGAATGGATAATCAGGCTCGCAGGCTTGAATATCGGGTAGGCTGTCCACTGAATTCACCTTGGGCTACGTAGCTCATCTTCGAGCGATTCATCTTCGAGCGATTCATCTTCGAGCGATTCATCCTCGATCTCGTCTAGGCGAGAGATGAGACTGTCTACCTCCAGCATCATCTCATCCAGCGTATCGGAAATCTTTTGATGTTGCTCATCCGAGTGAAGGAAATACCTTTCCAGCTCTGCCAATAGCTCCTCATCGCCCATATCGAGCATCTCGCATATCCTTCTCTCGACATCCTTCGAATCGGGCATGCGGGGCTTAATTGGAGCGAACATATTTGAGACTTTGCTCAGCAGCCGGATTTCTTCAGCGGTCAGATATATCTATTCGAAGGGCTTAACACCACCCCTTAGAGGAGTTCTACTGATGATCAAGCGTTGCCCTCAGCACGGATTTTTCAGGGGAGAGCTTTGTACTTGCGGCTCTGCCGGTCAGCTTCTTTTAGATGAGACCAAGACTGAGCAGCTCGGTCGGTTGGTAGCAGGCTGCTTGAGGCATTTTCCGGGCGATCTGGGCCTGACTATGGACTCCCGTGGTTGGGTCGATCTCACAAAGTTGGGTCAGGTGGTAGCCAGCAGGCATCGCTGGGCCAACAAGGAGCTGATTGTAGCGCTTGTTCTGTCTGATCCCAAGCAGAGGTATGAGATCAGAGACGAAAACGTCAGAGCAAGATACGGCCATTCGGTGGCGGTTGATCTGGATCACCCGGAAAACAGGCTTCCTTTGCTCTACTATGGGGCAAGCGAGGAGGAGGCGGACAGAATCCTGGAGATTGGCATCAAGTCTGCATCGCAGAGATACGTCCATCTCTCCACAACTGCCGAGAAAGCCTGGCATGTGGCCACATTCCGCACTGGCAACCCCAGAGTGATTCAGGCGGATGCTGCTGCTGCGCAGAAGTCCGGCGTCAAGATGATGACGGTAAACGATGATATCGTCATCTCGGAGATGGTTCCATCTCAATTCCTGAGCATTCTCGCCACCAAGGATATTGCCAGGACAGAAAAACAATAGAGGGACGTCTAGCGGCCAAAGCGCCGCTCTCTGTTCTGGCAGTCCCGAATGGCACGCAGGAAATCTATCTTTCTGAGTTCTTGCCAGTTTACGTCGGTAAAATATAGCTCTGAATAGGCTGCCTGCCAGATCATGAAGTCGCTGAGCTTCTTTCCGCCGGCTCTGATCACCAAATCAGGCTTCTGTGAGAAACGCAGATTCGATTCTATGCTCTTCTCATCGATCTGATCAGCCTTTATCTCTCCCCGTTCAACTCTTCGCAGAATGTTCCTGAACGCCTCTGTCACCTCGCGTTTGCCGCCGTAGCCGAGAGATATCACAACATTGAGGGGACCGCCTGTACCCATCTGCTCTGCGGCCTCTGCGGTATGCAGGCTGATCTGGGCGGGAACTGATGCCAGACTGGAAGCGATCTTTTGGCAAAGGCTCGGTTCATCATCGCTTACATAAAGCACGAGGGACGGCAGACTGATGGATCGGCTCCATTCCAGGAGATGGATGAGGCGATTTAATCCATCGCCAGACAGATCTCCTGATCCAAGAACTACGGCTACGCAACCTGGAAGGCTGCTTTTCTTGATCTGGGAGGCCAAAAGGTGCTCATAAAGTCGATATATCATAGTCATCACTCAGCGGATCTTCCATAGGCAAAGTATTTTTGCAGGGAACTGATTCCTGTAGTTCATGGAACGTGAGGATGTCGCCAGGCTGGCTATAGGACTGATGGTCTTGTTGCTGCCAAGCATCGGAGCCTTTACAGTCCTGCCTCTAGCAGTCGTGTTCCTGATGGATCGCAGCTCTCGCCTGCTCTCAGCGTCCCTTGCCATGCTTCTAATCATGAAACCCGCCCTGTCGGTTACGGACACCAATCTACCGCTCTATGTCATAGCCATATCCTTTGTGGCCTCAACCTTCTCTCCCCTGGCATTCAGGAAGTTCGATTCTCTTGCGGGCAGCATCATGTATCTGCTGATTACCGTATGTCTTGGCTATCCCGTCGCGAGCCTGATTTCGGGAGGCAGCCTCTCCTCTGAGAGAATTCTATTTCTCGTCATTTTAGGCGGGCTGTCCGGAGCCTTTCTACATCACGCCTCAAAGGAACGCGACTTCACAGTGCCCTTCGGATCGGCTATGGTGATGTGGCTCTTCTCCTTTGATTATCCACTGCCAGAGCTGCAGCGCATTCTGCTCATCTGCATCTTCGCTCTGGTCTTAGGGATAGGTGCTTACTGGGCGAAAGCAGCGGACTCGGATGCAGTGCTCAGCGAGACCATAGTCTGTCTCCTGGTGATTCTCTTCGCCGGACTCTCATGGTTTATGTTGCTCCTGGCCTTCTATCTTCTGGGCGGAGCTTTCACCCACTACGGATTTTCCCATAAATATAAGCTGGGCATTGCTCAGTCCCACGGAGGCAGGCGCGGGTACAAGAATGTTTACAGCAACAGCCTGGTCGCTCTAGCCCTGGCAATATGCTATGGGGTTTATGGAAATGATGTATTCCTTTATGCATTCATTGCTTCAGTTGCCACAGCCAACGGCGACACTCTGGCGAGCGAGATCGGCGAGACCAGCCGCTCCAAGCCACGAATGATCACCACACTCAAGGAGACGGAGCCGGGAGTTGACGGAGGAGTGACGCCTCTGGGCGAGGTCGCTTCTCTGGCCGGAGCTATCATCATCGGGCTCTTGGCTACTGGAATGGGGATGGCCGGCACATTTGGCATAGTTGTCGCACTCATCGGCGGATTTTTAGGCACCAACTTCGATAGCTTTCTCGGAGCCACACTCCAAAGCCGTGGCATCTTGAGCAACAACGGCGTGAACCTTGTGGCCACAGCCTTCGGGGCACTGATTGGCGGAGTGCTCTGGTACATCCTGCAAATTATTTAGGGATAGAGCGAAATTGCTCTATTATGAAGATCTTCGGCATCTTTGGCGATCCAATAAAGCACAGCCTCTCTCCGGCCATGCAGAATGCGGCTCTGCTGGCGTTGGGCGAGACTGCCTGTTACCATGCCTTTCGAGTGAGCCGGGAGGATTTGAGGTGCGCCCTTCTCGGCGCGAAGGCCATGGGGTTCTCCGGGCTGAATCTGACCATTCCACTTAAGGAGAAGGCTCTGCAGCTCGATATCTTAGAGCCGGACCCTCTGGCCAGTGCCATCGGTGCGGTGAACACCATCAGCTTCACAGAGAGTGGGATGGTCGGATACAACACCGACGGGTGGGGTGCACTGCGAGCTCTGTACGATGCAGGAGTTGAGATCCGGGGAAAAATGGCGCTCATCATCGGAGCTGGAGGGGCTGCGCGAGCCATTGCCTATACCTTGCAGCAGGAGGGTGCCGAGATATTCATCGCGAACCGCAGCATAAATAAGGCACAGGAGCTAGCCGCCCAGGTGGATGCATGTGGTTTTGGTCTCTCTGATCTGGAGAGGCTTGCGGACAAGGCTGACATAATAATAAACTGCACATCGGTTGGAATGCGGGTAGGAGACCCTCGACTCCTGAGAACAGGATTGCTGAAAAGCAGTCAGGCGGCATTTGATATCATCTACAACCGTGAGACTGAATTTCTGCAGGATGCTCGCGCCGCCGGAGCTGTGGCTGTAGATGGAGTGATGATGCTGGTCCATCAGGGCGCGAAGGCCCTGGAGATATGGACAGGAAAAGGGGCCCCTCTCCGAGTGATGGAGAGGGCAGTGCGAGAGGCTCTGAGGGCCAGGCAAACCGGTCAGGGCTAAAAGGGATGAATGGAGTGGGCAACAATGGTGCGCATACTTATCTTAGGAGGGACGGGCGAGACCGGTTCTTGGTTCGCCCGCTACTTTAAGGAGAAGGGCTATGACGTGGCTGTCTGGGGGCCGAGCGGAAAGGTGGATGTGGCGAAGAAGCTGGGGGTCCGCTTCGCTGATAAGATGGTCGAGGAGGTCGAGGAGAGCGACATAGTCCTTGTGAGTGTCACAATCGAGAAGACTGTCGAGGTCATCCGCGAGGTTGCGCCGCGCATGCATCCGGGCAGCCTGATCATGGATGTGACAAGCACCAAATCAGGGCCGGTGAGGGCCATGAAGACCTATGCGCCGAAGGGAGTCGAGGTGCTGGGAACTCATCCAATGTTCGGGCCTACCATGCCGGCGCTTCGGGGCCAGACCATCATCCTGACACCAGTCGAGGGAAAGACTGGAAAGTGGCTTTCCATCATGAGGTCTCTGTTTGAGGCAGACGGAGCGCGTGTGGAGCTCTTGGATGCCGAGGAGCACGATGAGATCATGGCTGTCGTGCAGGCACTGACCCACTTTGCTTACATCGGCATTGGGGCGGCGCTGCACGCGCTGGACTTCGATGTGCAGAAGTCCAGGCGGTTCATGTCTCCGGTCTATGAGATCATGATAGACTTCGTGGGCCGAATTTTGGACCAGAATCCAGAGCTTTACGCCTCCATCCAGAAGAACCCCAAGGCGGCTGCCGTTCGCCAGACATTTGTGGCTGAATGCATGCGGCTGTGCGAAAAGGCAGACGCGGGGGATCTGGAGGGCTTCAAGCAGATCATGAGGGATGCGGCGAAGCATTACGGAAAAACGCATGAGGCAATGGTGAGGTCAGACAGGATTATAAATTCCAAAATTATGGAGAACGATGGCAAACATTAGCGTCCGTCTCTCATCATTCTTCCATGATTTCGCAATGGTTTGGTCCGCCAAAAACTTAATATTTATTTAGGTATATATTCGTAGTAAGCTATTGTGGTGGTAAATAATGAAAATGCTTGCAGTCTTTTCTATCCTCCCAATCCTTATTGTGATTGGAGGGGTGCAAAATGCAGCCGCAAGTTGCAGCGAGGAATATTCTGCGGACAATCATTCGTTGTATGTTGCGGACGTAGATCATCCTTGTCCGAATTCCTACACATATGCAGACTATGACCTGTATGGGAGCGGAAATGGCGACTTCGATCTTTATGTCCTGGATACATGGAATGACACCTGGTACAAATCTTCAGCTTCTGGATATAACGAATATCTGAGAGTTCCAATTCACTGCGGTTATTCTCATAAGGTTTATGTATGGACCTACAGCGGGTACGGGAAATGGAGTGTATGCTCGCCCCAGGTCTACTTTGGCGAAGGTTTTAGCCGGATTGCCGATTCACAGTCCGCCCCGGATACTGCAAGCACCAATGGGGCCGCTGAACCGGAAATTGTTGGCAGATGGAAGCTGACATTTGATTGGGGCTGCGATGGGTCCAGCGATGATGACGAAATAATCTTCTTCTCTGATGGCACCTTCGGCGACGATGACGATCCCAACGATGGGGAATGGGGTATTGATGGGAAGTCGGTCCAATGGGAGCATGATGAAAGTCCCAACGCTCTATATCAGGGATCAATATATGGGATTTATATGAGCGGTACAATGTCTACTAATGACGGAAACCATGGTTGTTGGACGGCAAGCAAGGCATAGGACAGCAAAAGACCTCGTTTGAGAACGGATGCAAATTTCGGCTCCATCGGGAAAATCAAACCGCGCGCGGCCACCCCACCCTAAAGGGATGGGGTATGCTTCGGGCCGCGCGCCCCAGGTTAGCCGGATTCCAGAAACACCCGAATCTACGGTTTCTAGGATCTGCTCATCAGAACAATTGCGTATCTGCGCTTGATTGCATGATAGCCCTGTTAATCAATCTCAAGATAACATAAAATCCGGGCGAGGGTTCACTTCCTCCCCGACCTGAAGGTCGGGGTATCCGTGACCCTCTGCACTCCCGTTGTAATGAATAGCGCAACCGTTCTCAATATACTCACCATTCCATCGGGTCGAACTCCGTCTGGAGGTCGTCTCTGGCCATGCCGTACCCGGCATCCACATACATCTTGTTGAAGTTCTTGGAGAGATCGATGCTGCCATTGGCGTGGGCCTTGTAGACCACGCACATCCAGCATCTGCCCTTGTCCTGGCCGGTCTTGTTGTCGATATCGATGAATACCTGGGTGCCCATTAGGTTATCGCGGGTGAACTCCCTGGCATCAAGGCCGCTCTGGGAGTTGGGGATTACGCTCGCCACATCCGCCAAGCGGACGCATCCCAGATTGCTGACCACAAAGGTCGTGCCGTCCGTGATCCTGGTGACTACGCCCACAGCCTCCTCAGGGTGAGCGGACGCGATGGCTGTGAGGAGGAGCAGAATTGAGATCGCCACCTTCATTATAGTCATCGCAGATGTAATTGCGTGACAATGCAAAAAACTTTCCCTTGAAGAATTACTTGCGCCCTGCATGGCTCGAATTAATATTCCTGCTGGCCACTGCTTGATATCATGCTGCCCCGCATAATTTTGCATAACGCCATAAGCCTGGACGGAAGAATCAATGGCTTTCCGATAGATCTGCGCCAGTATTATGAGTTGGCTGCCACCTGGAAGGAGGATGCTACACTTGCCGGATCGCAGACATTTTTGTCCGCTGCAAGCGAAGCTCCGCCTGAAGATAAGAGCGCCTTTCTTCCGCCCGAAGTCGATCCTCATGACCATCGTCCGCTGCTTGTCATTCCAGACAGCCGCGGGCGCATCCGAACTTGGCACTACCTGAAAAGCCTGCCTTACTGGCGGCACTTCGTGGCTCTTTGCACAGAAAGCACTCCAAAGGATTACCTGAACTACCTGAAAGAGAGGCACGTAGACTGCATCAATGCCGGAGAAGATCGCGTGGACCTGAGGGACGCGCTGGAGGAGCTGAACCTTCGCTATGGTGTCAAGGTGGTGCGGGTGGACGCTGGCGGAACGCTGAATGGACTGCTGCTCCGCCAGGGGCTGGTCAGCGAGGTGAGCCTTCTCATTTATCCTAGCCTCGTCGGTGGTGATACGCCAAGCAGCATCTTTCGCGCTCCGGATCTTCCGATAGTGACTGCTCCCCAGATTGCGGCTGGAGCGGGGTCCGAGGGCGCCATCTCGCTTCGGCTCATGGGTACTGAGAGGCTCAAGGGAGACGTCTTGTGGCTACGCTATGAGATACGGTAACCGGAGCGGTGATAGAATCGATAGCATCGTTTCGTTCTGCAATCCAAAGAGTTAAATCTGTATTTTCCTTACATTTTTCCTCATGAAATTCTCAAAAATAGCGGCCATTCTTGGCATCTTCTTATTGCTGGCCTCAGTTGCCGACTCACAGATGAACCGTGATACTCCATTTCTCGCTAGCAAGCTTCCCAGAACCGGTGAAAGCAGCACCATCGGCCAGGGGACACAGTCCTCATCGCCTATTGTGATCTCTGAAGCCTTCAACAGTCAGGCCGTCAAAGATCTGTCAATCACAGCCGATCCGAGCAACACAACCTGCAACCAGGCATCATTCATGGTAACCCTGACAGCCTCACCCAGCGGCACAACCGGCTATCAGGCCGTAAAGGTGAGGGTGCTGGAGAGCCGTCTCAACGCGCCCACCGCTGTTGCAGAGCTGACACTTATATTTCCCGTTGCGGGAGGATCATTGCATGAGACCATAGGCTTTGCCAGCGCCTCAGATTCAGTAGCAGGCAGCAGGAACAGCGAGATCACAGTGACTGCAGATCCGGATAACCAATTGACTGAGACGGATGAGAGCAACAACGCTCTGACCATCACAGGGACCTGCCGGGATTGATGAAACTTAGAGTATATCATATTTTTTGGAAGTTCTTTTATCTATTCGTATCTATCCATATTTGTTCATACCGATTCTAAAGAGAAATTCCGGACAAGATGACATGAGGAGGTTCATCCGATAATCGCTCTAAATGGCATTAATGCCTGAATCCGAATGTAGTCATCCTGAAAACAACAAAAGGTTTTTTAACTAGAAGAGCAAAAGAACCAAATGATTTGGAGGGAGAAACACGAGACTAATAACCGATGAATCAAATGAAGATCTGGCGGGGCTCCTTGGAACTATTAAGGATATGGCTCCCGAACTATGGAGGTCCGGTGAACGTCGTTGCATTCTTCCACAAAAACTGGCGGATTTGGAAAATCCGGAGTATCTCGATGAGATAAGGACTAAGATAAAGAAGATGAAGCAGCTGAAAGATTTGTTTGACGCTGGCTCAATAACTGTGGCGGAATATAGATCCAAAAAAGCCCAGATATTTATAAGAATGTGATAATGGTGGGGACCATATCCAGATAGATGGGGACTGATTGGTGTCTGCCATCAAATGAATATGGTGTCCTGATTGAATTTCAACTATATAAACACAAATAATATTATTTCTTTTGCATGTTTTTAGATATGCAGTATATCCACTCGTTACTTTGCTTTACACCCTCAGGCAGACATGGCATCTGAAATGGCACTTGATTCTATTTCCAAATGAAGGGGCAGATTAATAAACATAGGACGCTAAAAGAGGTCTGATGGAAATGTCAGAAGATGAAAAGCCCGCAACAAGACAATCATTGCCGCAATTTATCCCCAAGTTCAAGGGCAAGAAAGTCATGATTCGTCTGCTCTCAGGGGGCCAGCCAGTTGTTGGTACCATTGACTCGTTCAACTCATACGAAATCCTCCTCCAGACCGCAAAAGGCGAGCTACTGGTCTTCAAACACGCCATTGCCACAATCGAGGTCGTTGACGAGCCGCGCGGGTATAAGCCAGGCAATTAAGACCTATGAGATTTAATGAGGAGTAAGGCTTCCTTGCGTCTGCATTTTGAAGCGAACATCGAAGCCAGACTTTTTTGTCATCCAATCGCGTCCTCACAAAAATGCAGGGAAAGCAATATAATGAAGAATGCATAACCTGTAATGCACAATCCTGTGTACAGACCATATTCAGAGATATATCTCGAAAAGGTGAAAATATATGCAAGCATTTGCAAAAGCTATACTGGTATTTCTGGCGGCAACAATGCTGCTTGCCCTGTCTCCGCTTGGCGCAAGCCAGGTTGAGAACCGGCCTGCAGAGAATGCTATGGAGAACCTCTTTAATAAAGGAATAGGGAATGCGTGGGCTGGAGGCGAGCCATTTTCATCGAGCACCGCAACTAGCGACAGCCAGACACAAAGCGCCAGATGCGTGCCCAATTACAATATCATCGGATTTCTTAACGTAACAACTGGACTGATTATGGCAAGCGACGGCATGAGCATGCGTTTCAATCCAGGTCCTGGCAATTACCCCGTCTACGGATACTTCCAGGGAGACAAACTGACTGGCATATTCATCGACTTTGAATCGTCGGCTTAGGCACGTTTGCCAATTATCATTTTTTTAGTTTTTTCCTTTTACGGATGGAAAAGAGATTGAGCCTATGTGCTCTCATCGCCTTTGATCAGGAGCACAGGAATTGTGGACTGCAAAACCACCTTCTCGGCAACGCTTCCTAGCAGGAATTTCTCAACTGCCGTCCGGCCTATCTTCCCCATGACGAGCAGATCCGCCTCTTGATCTCTGGCTGCCTTTAGCAGCTCCTCGCCGGGGTTTCCCTGGGCTATGATTTTGTTGCAGGGAACACTCATCACCTGTGCGCGATCCTGCACGAACTCGATTGCCTGCCGTCCTTCATCCTGTATGAGCGCCAAGATCTTCTCCTTTAATCCCGGCAAGGTCGCATATCCCGGCAGATGGGATAATCGTGAGATGTCCATGACATAGACGGCAGTGACTGTGCCATTTGCCCGCCGGGCGATATCTATTCCAATCACAGCAGCCTTCTTGCTCGTATCCGATCCATCGGTAGCTATCATAACTCTCTTGATCATAGTATCAACCAATTGCCCTGATTCTATTACAGGAGAATGCTATAAAGAATATGCTGCTAAAAAGGTGCCTGGCTGTGAAGAATGTGGCCCGGCAGAAGATGACCGGGCAGAAGATGGAGAGCCAGATCGATAGCCTGGCTCTTCAATGGATTTCAGACTGAGATTTTGCTCTTAGCTATGAACTTGATCAGCTCCGGGCCGATCCTTGCCTTCTTTTGGATCTGATTGGCTACCTCATCCATGCTAATGCCGCTGGTTGCCAGTGTGCGAATCTCTTCCTGGGTCGCGTCATCTACCGTGAAGTACTCGTCCAGATCCTTTCTGTGGCCCCAGACATCTCCTTCAAGAAGCTCGATGCCCTGCATGTCCAAGAAGACCTGTATGGCACTGGACATTGTCTTTCTGTAGG